>JBMYPM010000171.1:0-3272 GCA_049600275.1 Porticoccaceae bacterium
TAAAATAATAACTCTGGCGTAAAACGAATATTTTTGTCGTTGCTATCCCAACTAATTTCACCATCCTGAATACTCACCTGCACATCAAGATTACGCTGCATTAGCTCAGCCAATCGTTGGGTCGCCTGCGAATCCAAATGCCGAATACTGAGGTTTTTAAATCGGCTCACCTGGGACTGCATCTGCTTCCACCACATCTCTGCACCACCTGTGCCATAGGTATAAACAATCACCTGCTGAGATCGTCCACAGGCCTTTTTTAAACGCTTTTCACTGGGCAGTCCCAACTCAATCCACAGCTCGATATCGTCGCTTAGGCTTTTCTGCCAGAGGTCTGGTTCATCGTCGGTGCTTAGACCTTTGGTAAAGCTCAGTGAGTCACTGGCATGCAGTGCAAAGGCCAGCAGTCGCACCATAAGTCGCTCGTCGGTTTCCGAGGGGTGCTGTGCAACAGTTAGGCTGTGCTGTTGGTAGTAATGGCGGTCCATATCGATCACATTAATTTCTGCTTTGCAGATGGTTGCACTGAGGGCCATGGGATTTTCACTGGGTAATTTTTTGTGCGGCAATAGTACATTAATTGCTGTTGTTAGGCGTAAAAAAGGGGGTGTTAACCTAGAAGCCGAGATCTTCCTGGGTGACCTGTACATTAACTTCATCGCCGTAGACTTCGGTCTGGATCAGGATAGGACGACAGCAGACAGAGCAGTCTTCGGTATAGGTCTGGGACTCCGAGGGATCGACCAAAATGGTGATGCTTTCCCAGCAGAAGGGGCAGGTAATCTGTTCTTCGTGGAGATGCATGGTTGGCCTTCTGCCTTGTTGAGTTTATTTTAAATCGGCGAGAGGGTGCTGCCCCTGTGGCCATGGATCTTCGAAGAAGGGTTTCACCATCTCCGCTGTTACCTCTTCAATACGCGATGGATTCCACTGCGGATTGCGATCCTTATCTACCACCAGTGCGCGAATTCCCTCAACAGTCTCGCAGTTTATGCTGCTGCGTTTAAGGTGCCTGGGATTAAAGCAGTGTTGAACCATAGTTCGCTCCATACGCAACTCATCGGCCATAGTTAGCTGGCGTCCACGGCGGATCTGCTCGAGGCTGATATGCAGCATTAGCGGTGAGCGCTGGCGCAGGCTCTGCAATGTCTCTGTGGCCCATTGGTTATCAGCCTTTTCCAGAGCCTGGATAATATCCATAAGGGTTGGCAGGCTAAAGATAGTGTCGATCTGCCTGTCCAGCCATTGGGGTGTTGCTGCGGCGTTGCGCAGTTGGTGTTTTAGCTTTTCCAGGCGTTCCGCTGGGCTCTGTTGCGGATCTCCAGTGAGGTTATTCCAGAGTTCGGGCAGTGATTCTGTGGCAGCCAGCCCATCGGCAAGGCCGACGGCCAGTGCATCTTCGCCAGATAGCATCTGCCCGGTCAGGGCCAGGTATTCACCACTGGAGCCGGGGCAGCGGCTGAGAAAATAACCGCCGCCAACATCCGGGAACAGGCCTATATTGGTCTCGGGCATGGCCATCTTTGTGGCCGGGCTAACAATACGTAAATGCGCGCCCTGTGCGAGGCCCATACCACCGCCCATGACTACGCCGTCCATAAAGGCGATATAGGGTTTTGGGTAGTTGTAGATAAGATTATTCAGGCTGTACTCGGCGGTGAAAAATGCTTCCAGGGCCGGGTCGCCGGCGATGGCGGCATCGTGGAAAAAGGGAATATCGCCACCGGCGCAGAAGTGGCCAAATGGCCCCTGTTTATCGCTGCCGCGAATAGCGACTATCTCAACTTCAGGGTTTTCCCTCCAGTCACAGAGTACCGTGGTAAGGCTGTTGACCATCTGCAGGGTAAGGGCATTAAGTGCCTGTGGACGATTTAGGGTAACCAGTCCGACACCGGCGATGATCTCAGTTTGAATATGGCTCAATGATGTTTCTCCACAGGGGCATTTCTTTGGTTAGAGGTTAGCGAAGTCCCCGGCGACTGTCGACTTAACTGGGTTCCGGCTAAGGAGACCAACGGTATTTTAAGCTGTCCCAGGTGCCTGTGGCTCTTCCCGCTGTGCGTAAATAAAATCAACCAAAAACATATGTGGCACTGTCAGTGCGGCCAGGCCAATAAAGGTCAGCTGGACTAGTGAGGGTGCCGAGGTTTCGGCTGCATCGCTGTGCAATACAAAGAAGAGTGCTGCTGCGGCATAGGACAAAAGGCTGTAGATAAGGGTTTCAATTGCACTGCGGCGACGCTGGTCCTGGGCAATACCCTTCCAGATACGCTGCATATGGCTGCGGCTGTGCCAGAGGCAAAAGTACAGGGCAAAGCTAACCAGCGGGGGCAGCAGATAGGCCAGAGCAATCAACAGGCTGAGGTTGCACAGGGCGCGCTGCCAGCGAGGCTGGTATGCCGCATATATTAGGTAAAAAAACAGGCAGGCTGCCCAGGGCAGCAGTAGCTGATCAATCAGTTTAAGCAGCCAGACACTGTTATCGGCGCCGACCAGAACTGCAAATAGCGGCTCTACGGCGCTGCTCTGAAAGGCCGGTATCGCAATAGCCACCAGGCCACCATGGGCCAGCAGTGGCAGCCAGGCCGCCCGGGTAAAGGGAGGGCTGATATGGCGAATATCACTGCTGCCAAAGTGCAGTGCCGAGATAAGCAGGAAAAATACCAGGCTTGGCAGTGGGTACAGCCACCAGAGGCCGACTACAGCTGCCGCCAGGAGTAGATAGGTGAGATGAAAGAGTATCCAGGGCACTGTGCCGCTGGGCCAGCCGGCACGCCGCGCAACTGCGCCATCAAGGCCGCCATGGGGGACGCCAATCAGCAGGATGGCAGCGATAGCAATCAGCGATGTATTGGATAATAGGCCGATATCAGTCATGGGTTAGCCGCGGTGAAAAAATGTTTTAACAAGCTGTTTTAAAAAAATCCCTTTCGGCATAGCGGCTATTACCCGCAGCCAGTCGCTGGCCGTTGCTTTGCCGAGCATAAAGCGCGCAAACTGATCGCCGTTCAGGGCCCTGGCCATACGCATATACAGGGATACGCCGAGATCCGGGCGGCTGAGCAGTACGCCATTAAATATTTTGTCCATCGCCGTGAGACGGCTGGAAATAGGGGTTGGCACAGCCATATTGCCCTCAGCTATGCCTGCGGCTAGCTGTCTTATCTGCTCCTGGATATGCTGGAAGGCATAGCCCGATGAGCGCCTTACCGCTCCGCTGGCAGCGCCAATAGGGGCGATAAGCGGCTCTGATGAGACAGTCGCTGGATCGG
>JBMYPM010000172.1:0-3230 GCA_049600275.1 Porticoccaceae bacterium
AAATGCTTGTTATTACTTGTCATGACAAGTACAATATTTGCATTAGTTTTTTGAGGGTTATATATGCTTCCTTTGCTCAATGAAAATATGTCCCATTTGCCTCTTTATATGCAGATAAAAGAGTCCTTAAAGAAAGATATTTTGGGTGGGCATTATGCGCCGTACCAGAAGATGCCATCGGAGAGTGAGCTGATGGCATCCTTCGGAGTCAGCCGTATTACTGTCCGCCAGGCACTGAGGGATTTGCATCTTGAGGGGTTGATTTTTACCTCCCAGGGCAAAGGCACTTTCGCCAGCAAGCCCAAGGCAACGCAGGATGTGAAATACCTGCAGGGATTTGCCGAGGCAATGGTTCCCAAGGGTTATGAAGCCTCTGCACGACTGGTCAGCATTCGCGAAATGACCCCGAGTCGAGAGGTGAAGAGCGAATTAAAACTGGTTAATAAAGAGAGTGTTGTCGAGGTGGTTCGGGTCAGGTATTTGAATCGTGAGCCAGTCTCTGTCGATACCTCTTACTTCCCTTTGCACATAGGGCAGCGATTGTTTTCCAAGGATATGAGCGGTGATATTTTTCCGCTTCTGGAAAATGAATTGAGAATTGAATTGGGGCACGCGGATGTCATTCTGGAAGCCCGTCCCGCAGATGCAAATATTGCAAAATTACTCGGCTTTGATGCGGGTTCGCCGATTATGTGGGTGCAGCGCCTGACCTATGATCGCAATGGCGAACCGGTTGATTTCGAATATCTGGCATTTAGGGGTGATACCTATAAGTACCAGTTCCAGGTTGCCAGGGGCTAAACCTAAGCAGCCTTACTTATTTTTTTACAAATAAACCAGTGAGTTTTAACTCACTTAGATATTGAACGAGGAAACTCATGAATCTCCCTGACGATATAGCGGTAAGAGACGTTGATGTACTAATTATCGGTGGTGGTACCGCCGGTCCCATGGCTGCAGTTGCCGCCAAAGAAAAGGATCCCGAGGCCTCAGTAATGTTGCTGGAAAAGGCCAATGTTAAGCGCTCCGGGGCTATCAGTATGGGTATGGATGGACTGAACAATGCTGTTGTTCCAGGCCACTCGACCCCTGAAGACTATGTAAAGGAAATCACTATCGCCAACGATGGTGTACTTCTGCAAAAAGGTGTTATGACCTACGCGGAAAATTCCTATGCGATGATTCAAAAGCTTGACCAATGGGGTGTTTACTTCCAGAAAGACGAGACCGGCGAATACGATATGAAAAAGGTTCACCACCTTGGTACCTATGTCCTGCCTATGCCGGAAGGCCACAATATTAAGAAGATTCTCTATCGGCGCCTGCGACGTCACCGCGTGATTGTTGAGAATCGCTACCAGTCGATCAGGATTTTAAAAGATGCCGAAGGCAATGCCTGTGGCTGCATCTCATTAAATACCCGCACGGCTGAGATTTTGGTGATTCGCGCCAAGTCAGTTGTGCTCTGTACCGGTGCTGCTGGCCGAATTGGCCTGCCTGCCTCTGGTTACCTCTATGGTACCTATGAAAATCCCTCCAACTGTGGTGATGGCCACTCTATGGCCTACCAGTGCGGTGCTGAGCTGACTGGTCTTGAGTGCTACCAGATCAACCCGCTGCTTAAAGATTACAACGGTCCAGCCTGTGCCTATGTAACTGGCCCCCTGGGTGGTTACACAGCTAACTCCAACGGTGATCGCTTTATTGAGTGCGATTACTGGAGTGGCCAGATGATGATGGAATTCTTCAATGAACTGCAGGGCGGTAACGGACCTGTGTTCCTAAAACTTGACCATCTCGCTGAAGAGACTATCCAGGAAATTGAGCATGTCCTGCATACCAACGAGCGTCCAAGTCGTGGCCGCTTCCACGATGGCCGCGGTGTAGATTACCGAACCAAGATGGTCGAAATGCATATTTCTGAAATTGGTTTCTGCGCCGGTCACTCGGCCTCAGGTGTGTGGACTAATGAGAAGGGTGAGACCACTGTTCCCGGGCTCTACGGTGCCGGTGATATGGCCTCAATCCCGCACAGTTACATGCTTGGCGCTTTTGTATTCGGTGAAATCTGTGGTGCCAATGCCGCTGAATTTGCCGCTGGAAGAGAGTTTGCAGAACTGGATGTTGAACAGCTTGTTGCAGAGCGTGACCGTATTTTAGCGCCGATGAAGCGTACAGATGGTATTCCGCCGAGCCAGTTTGAGTACAAGGTACGTCGCCTGGTGAATGATTATCTCCAGCCACCCAAGGTCACTAAAAAATGGATATTGGTCTTCAGCGCCTTCACGCAATGGAAGAGGATATTCAACACCTGTATGCACGGGACGCCCATGAGTTGCTCAGGGCCAATGAAGCACAGCATATTTTTGACTGCGCAAAAATGGCCGCAGTAGCGTCTATGTACCGCACAGAGAGTCGCTGGGGTCTCTATCACCACTATGTTGATTATCCTGAGACCAATAATGACGACTGGTTCTGCCACGTTCAGCTCTATAAAGATGATGCCGGTGAGATGGTTTGTAAGACTCGCCCAATCGATCCTTATGTTGTTGAGTTGGATGACAACGAAAAGAATGCCTACTCGCAAATGCGTGTTCAAGAGGCCGGTTAATTAAATAATTTTGGAGCATTACTATGCCAATAGCATCACAAATATCACTGGTTCCAGTAGTCGTTGATGACGACAAATGTATCGCCGAGAAAGGTTGTCGCACCTGTATCGATGTTTGCCCACTCGACGTTCTGTGGATAAACGAAGAATCCGGTAAGGCGCACATGAAATATGACGAATGCTGGTACTGCATGCCCTGTGAGACAGACTGTCCCACTGACGCAGTAACTGTAAATATTCCCTACTTATTGCGTTGAGGCCAGCTATGTCTAACTTTACAGATCCATTATTAATTTCGATCGAGCAGCGACTTCAGGATGAGGATCCAGGTATTCGTCGCGTTGCGGTTATGGACCTTGTGGATAGTCCGGAACCAGAGGCAGTTGAGTTATTGATCGCTGCGCTGAGTGACACCGATGAAAATGTCCGTATGGAAGCTGCCAAGGTCATCGATGAGTTCGAGGCTAGTGCCTGCGCAAGGTTGACCCTCATCATGGTGTTATTCACGATGTACTTCAAGTCCCGCCCTTGAGCATCTTTAATGGATTTAATGGTAATGCCTGATGGGAAATCAACCGGGCGCAACAAGCGTTGTACCATCAGTGAGGAAGCCTTGTCA
>JBMYPM010000173.1:0-3224 GCA_049600275.1 Porticoccaceae bacterium
TATGATTGGACTTTCCGGATAGATCGAGAATTTGCCCTGATCGCTGTGTTCGAAGTGATTGATAATCGCCATGCTGTCTTGAATAACGGTGCCGTCATCAAGCTGTATAACAGGAATCATTAAGCGCTGAATCACTGGCATTATCTCGTTGGCATATCGCGGATCTCCGGGCATACGCTCGTCGAAGGCAATACTGTGTTTGCGTAGGTAAGCACGGGCTTTGCCCGTGTATAGGGAGTGGGGTGTGCCATATAAAACAACTGATTCACTCATATAACCCTCTCTAAAATTGCCCGCTATCTCTATTTAAGATTTTTTGCGGTAAAGTTTTATTGCTGCCAAGCCGAGTAAAATAAGGCTTGCTATTAACAGGCCTGTGCGATGCTCGGCGACCATTTTGCGTACTGTATTGGTGTAGATCTGTTGCAAGTGGTCGTAACTTTCCGGCATCGGCAGTACCCCAAACTCCTCTTCATAGGCATTGTAATCAAGCATTAACTCGGCAAATTTCCCTGGTTCCTGTTGGCGCAGATCCACAGTCTCGCCGGGGTCTTTGGCAAGGTTGTAGAGACGCCAGATATTGTCGCCCTGAGGTGGAGTGTTGCGTGTGATCTTGTAGTCGCCTTTAAATAGAGCGGAGTTGCCTGATACTTCCATACCTACAGGTTCGTCGGGGGCGTAGACAGCATCCCTCGAGCCCCCTATCAATGGCATTAGGCTGCGCCCGGTAATGGCAACTTCTGCCGTCTCTGTATAATCAAGACCAATATAATCAAGAATAGTCGGTGTGATATCGGTCACCATAGTGAAGGCGCTGATAGTTGACTGTTTTGTTGCTGCGCTGGATCTGTCTGCGATATTTGGGCCGGCAATAATAAGTGGAACGCGGATACCGCCCTCACTGGCATAGAATTTAAACAGGCCGCCGGGTGATGCCGTTGCGCTGGCCCATTCCGGTCCGATAAATCCCATACTGCCTTTTTCCCCGAGCGTCTCTATATTGTGGTGATAGCCGTGGGTTGCCATCCATATCCTTGAGCTCAACCATTCAAGTGGATCGTTGGGTTCAGGACCATTGTCCGAGGTGACTACAAACAGGGTATTCTCCAGCTCGTTGCGCTGCTCAAGGTAATCGACAAATCGCCCAATATGCCGATCCATTGCATCCAGCATTGCTGCCTGGACAGCCATTGAGCGGGCATAGAGCTGTTTCTCGCTGTTATCGAGGGATTCCCAGTCCCTCGTGGTCTCGGGCATATATCCTGGGGTTGATTCAGCCGGGATCAATCCCAGTTGAATTGCTCGCTGCCAGCGCTGCTTATGCAGAGCATGCCAGCCCTGGTCATAGACACCATTGTAAAGGTCGGTTATTTCACGGGGTGCCTGAACTGGAATATGTATGGCCTGGAAGGCGATATAGGAAAAGAATGGCTGGCGTTGCTGAAGGCTGTTGTTTTTCTCCAGGCCCTGGTCCACATAATCAATCATCCGGTCAATAATAAACTCAGATGAATAGAAGTCGTCAGGCAACCTGGCTGGCTTGCCATCCTCAAACCAGGGAGCGTTGTTGTAAAAGCCCATATAGGATTTTTGCTCCCAGTTATCGGCACCAGAGGCATCCAGGGCAAAGGAGCGATCAAACCCATGGGCATTGGGCAAGTCCTCAGGGCGCGAGCCGAGATGCCACTTGCCGCTAATATAGGTCTTGTAGCCAGCAGCTTTTAAATGGTCGGCGAGGGTTAATACACCAGGCTCAAGAGACAGGGAATAGCCCGGCTTGCCCTGGTGTTCGTCTGGTATCACCTCTTGGATGGTGGCTACTCCGGTACGATGATTATCAATGCCGGTTAACAGCATAGCGCGGGAGGGTGCGCAGAGTGGTGAGCTGTGATGCTGGGTAAATTTTGCGCCGCGATCGGCTAGGGCCTGGATAGTTGGCATTCGTGCTTCACCACCAAAGGGGGCGAAGTCGGTGAGACCTGCATCATCGACGACGATAACCACAATATTTGGGCGTTGGTCCGCGGCTGCATCGACCGTTGCTAAGGCACAAAGCGTGACCAGCAGGGTCACAAATACTGCCAGTAAAGAGGAGAAGTTGCCCTCTGTGTTGTGGGTCCTTTGCGTTACCATAGTTTGACTGCCCCGGGAGTACGGTCTTTAATTTTATCGCCGCTTTTTCTGAGTGTTGAAACCAGTATAAGCAATTGCCGATTATATTGACACAATAGGTGCCAGATCATAAGGTTCTTGATCATAGAGTGTCAAAGCAAAGAGTGCCGCGACTTCAGTGAACTAAAAATACAACAATAAACTGCGACCTAATTATGAGTAATAACAGTCTTTTTCAATCTTTTTCTCTTGGCGATTTAACCCTTAAAAACCGTATTGTGATGGCGCCGATGACACGCAATTTCTCTCCGAATAACAATATTCCCGGTGACAATGTGGTCGACTATTACCGTCGCCGTGCAGAGGGTGGCGTCGGGTTGATTATTACCGAGGGAACCTGTGTCGATCATATAGGTGCCAGTGGTTATCCCGGTGTGCCTTACTTCCATGGAGAGGAGCGACTGGCCGGTTGGAAAAAGGTTGTCGATGCAGTGCATGCAGCGGGAGGCAAGATTGCCCCACAGCTCTGGCATGTCGGCGCGATGCGCAAACAGGGCACGCCACCGGAAGGGGATGTGCCCGGCTTTTCGCCTTCGGGAATGAATATGCCTGGCAAGATCAGTCGCCATATTATGACCCGGCAGGATATAGATGATGTGGTGCAGGCCTTTGCCCGGGGTGCCGCGGATGCCCAGCGACTGGGCTTTGATGCTGTCGAATTACACGCTGCCCACGGCTACCTGATCGATCAGTTTTTCTGGGAGGGCACCAATCAGCGTGAAGATGGCTATGGTGGTTCCCTGCAAAATCGTTCCCGCTTTGCCATCGAAATTATTTCAGCGGTTCGCGCTGCGGTGGGGCCGGATTTCCCGATTATTCTGCGCTGGTCCCAATGGAAGCAGCAGGACTACAGTGCGCGTTTGGTGGATAGCCCGGAACAGCTGGAAGCTTTTATAAAACCTTTAAGCGATGCCGGTGTGGATATATTCCACTGCTCACAGCGGCGCTTTTGGGAGCCGGAATTTCCAGGCAGTGATTTAAACCTTGCCGGCTGGGTGCGCAAGATTACCGGCAAGCCGGCCATTACGGTTGGCAGCGTCGGTCTAAATGCC
>JBMYPM010000174.1:0-3221 GCA_049600275.1 Porticoccaceae bacterium
TTGCCCAATTTAAAGTTGGCGTCCAGGGCTTTGCCGTGGGCCGGGTACTGATCGACAATCAGTGTAAAGGCCTGGCGCGCCAATTCATCCTGGCCCTGCAAAAGGTAGATTTCACCGAGCCAGTAGTGGGCATTGGCAGTATAGGGACTGGCTGGGTAGTCGATAACATGCTGCTTAAAGGCGGCAACCGCACCATTAAAGTCGCGCTGTTTCAGGAGCAGGTTAGATGCCTGGGCATAGCTCTCGGCGATCTCTTCGCTATTGGCAACCGGCTCATTTGGCAACTGAATCGCCACCTGGTCATCTGCCTGCACTACAGTCTGGGGATTTGCCGAAACCGCTGCCGAAATTCCAGCCTCAGCCGGATCGAGGGCTTGCCCAGTCACAGCAGATGCCGCTGTCTCGCCTTCGGTATTTTCCGCCGCGCCTGCTGCTGGTAGTCCGGACATCGCCGCACTCAACCTGCGATCAATATCCAGGTAGTCATCCATCTGTCGCTGTTTTACACGCTGCAGTTCATAGCTGAGCTGCTCAACCATACCGCGAAGTTCGCGAACCTCATTCTGCAACATCTGCGACTGGTAATAGCTGTCACCAACAGCGGCATCAGGCTTTTTAACAGCTTGCGTTGCCCCTGGGTTTGCAGCGCTCAAATCAACCACCGGAGCGGTATTTTGTGCAAGTGCAGAGACCGAGGCCAGAGCCAGTCCAATTGAGAGAGTTACAAGAGAATTACGCGCGATAGAAGGTTTCATAACTGTTCCAGAGTTTTCGAGAGTATTCCTGTTTATTCCTTAAAAAACAACGACCAGAGCTATTATTATAACTCCGGCCGTGGGTCCTGCATTGGCTTGCTGACAAGCCAGCGGTGACTTACTTCAGCTCAACGCGACGGTTCAAGCCCCAGGCATCTTCATTGCTGCCGTAAGCTGCTGCACGCTCTTCACCGTAGCTGATCACTTCGATCAGGCTCGATGATACGCCCTGGAGAACCAAAAATTCTTTAACTGCCTGTGCACGACGCTCACCCAGTGCCATATTGTACTCTCGAGTACCACGCTCATCGGCATGACCTTCCAGGCGTACATTGCGCGGGTTGCTCTGCAACATCGCTGAATGCTCCAGCAGTGCCGCGCGTGATTCAGGCTTAAGCAGTGCCTTATCGAAGTCAAAGTAGAAAATAGTATCTGCGGTTACAGTCTCAACTGCCTCATCCTCAATCGCTGAGGTATCAACCTGGCCAGTCTGTACTGATGTGTCCTCGATATCTGTTGAAGTTGGCTGCTCTTCAACAACCGGGTTACTGCTACAACCTGCAAGTAGCGCCGCGAAAAACAGTGCACTAAGACCAGATCTTATTGATGTTACTTTCATGTTTAACTCCTGTTGAGCATAAGTTTAGATAGTTTAAGTGAAATTCTAGCGTAAAAATGGTGACCACGCCGGCTCCCTGACATCGCCGATACTCGAGGGCAGCATATAACGCACCCCGGCATCCAGCGATACAGCAGCCAGAACTCCCCTGTCGCCCTGCTTGGTGGCATACATAATCATTGCCCCGTTGGGCGCAACGGTCGGGGATTCATCCAGGCGTGTCTCGGTCAATTCAATCATCCTGCCGGTTTTAAGATCAAACGAGGCAATATGAAAGGTATTTGTTTGGCGGTGAACCATGGCCAGTGTCCGCCCGTCTGGCGCCAGATTTGGGCGGGCATTGTAATTACCCTTGAATGTTAGGCGTTCCGTGGCCTTGGTTGCAATATTTAATTTATATATTTGCGGCGTTCCGCCTCGATCTGAGGTAAAAAGCAGGTTTTTTCCGTCCGGCATCCAGGTCGGCTCGGTATCAATGGCGAAATGGCGGGTCAGGCGGGTAAATTTATTACTCTGCAAATCCAGCAGGTATATTTCCGGATTGCCGTCTTTTGATAGCACCAGGGCCATCTGGCTGCCATCTGGCGACCAGGCTGGTGCGCCGTTGAGGCCGGTGAAATTTGTCAGCTGTTTTCGCGCTGCTGTGACCAGGTTTTGGCGAAAGATTGCCGGGCGACCGGTTTCAAATGACACATAGGCAAGCTCTTTGCCATCGCTAGACCAGGATGGCGACATAATCGGCTCACTGGATTCCAGTACCAGCTTTTCCCTGGCACCATCGGAATCTGCAACATTTAATCTGTAGCTGAATTTATCGTTTTTACGAATTGCTGTGACATAGGCCAGTCTTGTGGAAAATGCGCCGCGAATACCGGTAATTTCCTCATAGACCTTGTCGCTGACCAAGTGGGCCAAATCGCGTATCTGGGAAAGGGAGCCACTCACCTTGTGGGTAAGCTCAGTCTTTTGTGCGGTGACATTCAGCAGGCTGAATTCTAACTGGTAGCGACCTCCGCTCATCGGCCGCAGCTGTCCGGCAACCAGGTACTCGGTACCCAGAAGTCGCCAGTCCCTGTAGTAGACATCCTCGGCTCTGCCGGGGAAGGCGAGCATATTGCGACGCTCAATGGTTTCAAACAGGCCACTGCGCTGCAAATCTGATTCAACAATGCGACTGATATCTTCGCTGGTCTGGATACCGGCCTGGTCAATTGGCGCTATGGCTATTTTGGTCGGCTTATCATTACCCTGGGTAACTCGAATAACCAGCTCACTGTAACTGGCCGAGGAGAACATCATCAATATTAGTAGCGCAAAGATTTTTTGACCCACGGGGTCCTCCATTTTTGTTTGGCAGTAAATATATTTTCTCTACAAGCACAGCTACAGGCGAAGATCTTCAGGGCTAAAGGCCACATCAACCTGGCGAAACTTTTTTTCAAACAGTGCAGGATCCATAGCCTGGAGTTCGACAAACTGCTCAGCCTTTAGGGCCGCCTGCTCCACCGAGCGATCAAATGCGCTATCGCCGCTGGACTTTAAGACAGTAACGCCTACTACTCGTCCGGTAGGCACCAGGCGAATACGTATCAATGTCTCCATACCCAGCCGCGCACTCGGCGGTCGACTCCAGTTCTGCGACAGACGCTGCTGGATCAACTGGCGGTAGCTGTTTGCCGCCTGCTCATCTTCGCGGGCATTGATCAGCGCCTGTTCTGCGGCCAGTGCCTCGGCAAATTCTGATTCCTTGCGCAGGCGCTCAGCTTCCTGCTGGCGTCGCAACTCTTCCAGCCGCAGCTGCTCTTTGCGCTCAAGCTCGGCCTGTTTTAGGCGCTCCTGTTAAAGGC
>JBMYPM010000175.1:0-3219 GCA_049600275.1 Porticoccaceae bacterium
AAGCTCAGGGCTTTTAACCAGCTCAGGGCTTTTAACCAGCTCAGGGCTTTTGATCAGCTCAGGGCTGCTAAAAGAGTTGCTCTGCACCTGCAGGCTGGCACAGGCAAGAATAAAACCCAGCAAAATAAGCCGACGCAAAGATTGTTTTTTTAGCATTCTATAGTCTCGCCTGCCCTGAAATAGCTCGCTTAAGCAGCCTTTTTAGAAAAAAGTAACTCAATTTCTTCCAACGACTTACCCTTGGTTTCCGGCAGTAACCAGGCCACTAACACCAAACCGATAACCGCAAATACACCGTAGGAAAAGAATGTTAGCGCTGCGCCAAAAGTACTTAACTCCCAGGGGAACAGCAGTTGCACAAAGAAGCTGACAAAGCTGTTAATCATACCCACACAGGAGATCGCCACGCCGCGCAATTGATTGGGGAATATCTCTGCAAATAGCGCCCACATCACTGGACCCAAGGACATAGCAAAGGAAGCAACAAAGCCTAAAATACCCACCAGAATCAGAATCGCATTCATATTGGTGGCAGTTTTAATAAACTCACTTTCATAGTCACGAGCCGCGCTGGCGCCAATGGTCTCAGCCAGAGCCGCTTTAAATTCAATATCACTCTGGTACACCGTACCCACCATGCTATTGAGTACCTCGGTATCAAAACTGTCTTGAACGCCCTCGATCTGTTCAATCTGGACAATACTCTCAGCCTTTAATTCATAGGTCGCCTGAGAGAAACCATAGGTACAGAGGGCCATACTGATAGCAATACCACTAAGACCAACCAACAACAGCGGCTTGCGCCCCCAGCGATCAATTAGGGCAATAGCTACCAATGTAAACAGCACATTAATCAAACCAACCAGCACCGCCTGGGCAAAGGCCGCATCGGTGCCAATCCCACTCTGTTCAAAAATTGTCGGCGCATAGAAGAAGATTGCATTAATACCGGTAATCTGTTGCACCACGCCGACAATAATGCCGACTATTAGCGCCAGGCGCATTTTGGGGCCCAGCACGCCCTTAATCCGCATCCATAGAGCGCCATTTTCGCTGTCATAGCTGTTTTTAATCACCTCGATTTCGCTATCGATCTGGTCGCCGGGCATTAACTTCGCCAACACATCGCGGGCTTCCTGCTCGCGGCCATTATTCGTCAACCAGCGCGGGCTATCTGGAATCATAAATAGACCGAGAAGGAATATAGTGGCCGGAACAATTTCAACACCGAGCATCCAGCGCCATGTATGGGCATCCACACCCCAGGCAGCAACCCAATCCGCACCTGAAGTGCTGGCTTGGATAATAAAATAGTTAGCGAAATAAGCCGCCGAAAGACCGATCACAATATTCAACTGGTTAATTGAAACCAGCTTGCCGCGCAGTTTTGCCGGGGCAATTTCGGCAATATACATGGGTGCAATCATCAGCGAGGTAAAGGCGAGACCACCGATAGCACGCGCCGCCACCAACATCATATAAGAGGTCGCAAAGGCTGAGGCTACCGCCGATAAGAGATACAGGAAGGCAATAAGGATTAGCACCTTTTTGCGTCCCAGAGCATCACTTAATGGCCCTATCACCAGCGTACCAAACACCCCCGAGAGTGTCGGAGCGGCAACCACAAAACCGGACTGTATAGGTGTCAGGTCAAACTCGACAGTAACAGCGCCAACCACGCCGGAGATAACAGCGGCATCAAAGCCAAAAACAAAGCCGCCAAGGGATACGATAATGGCGCAGTAAAGTGCGTAAGAGATACGGTGGTCCATGAAAATTCCAGTAATTATTGTTATTTAGAGTGGGGGTTATTATTTTTTTAAAACTGTTGTTTTATTGCCGCCATCTGCCGCTGAAAGGCACGACTATCATCCCAGCTAACGACTTCAGACTGCAGCTTTCCAGCCAGCAGGTCACAGCTTACCTGTTCGATTTGATGATTAAAACCACACTGGGGGCGCTCGACCTCAAAGCGATCAATACAGTCAGGCCCGCGGTAAAGTTTTACTTCACGAGCCGCCCAGTAATCGGCAATGGTCAGGGTGCCACGATCACCAATCAGAGTGAGGTAATTATTTAACTTACTGCGAAACGATGTCGTCAGCTGTGCAGTTGCATCACTACTGGTATAGGTATTAAGAATAACCACATCATCCTCAACCCCATTATCCGCCCTGTGATGCCAGACCGTTTGACCATCCGGATCCTGTTGCAGAAATAGCCAAGCCATGGCAATTGGATAGATCCCCATATCCAGCAGGCAACCGCCACCGAGGCGATCACTGTATAACCGAGAATCCGGATCGTAGGGCATTGGAAAACCAAATTCCGTTTTTACATGGCAGAGTTTGCCAATACGGCCGGCATCAACCCACTCGCGCGCCTTTTGAATTACCGGCATAAAGTAGCTCCACATCCCCTCCATAAAATAGCGCTGCTCCTGCTCAGCTACCGCAATCACCTCTTCCAGTTCGGCGGGTGTAACGGTGGCCGGTTTTTCACAGAGCACATGTTTGCCGGCGCGCAGGGCGGCAATGGACTGTTCTTTATGGTGGCTATGGGGCGTGGCTATATAGATGGCATCTATATTGGGGTCGGCAAGAATCTCCTCGTAACTGCCGTAGGCTGTTGGTATAGAAAAGTCATTGGCAAAGGCCTGCGCTCTGAAAAACTCGCGCGAGGCAACCGCTGTCAGTGCGGCATGGGGTGCATAGTCGATATCTGTGGCAAAGGTTCTGGCGATATGGCCGGCGCCGATAATGCCCCAGCGAATATGGGTATCTAGAGTGCTTACAACAGAAGCGTTTTGGCTCATAGGCGTGAATCTTGTTCCGCGAGATTTATAGGACTCTTTAAGAAATTTATATTTTAATAAATAGTATCACTGTTTAGAGAGGCCGGGGTCATAAGAAAGCCTTATAACAATGCCCCACTTGCATATCTTGTAGTGCGCTTCTACAATAAGTACAGAATTACGTACAGGTACAGGATTAATCTAATGAAAAGCATAAGCTATACCAACGCCCGCAGTAACCTTGCCAAGACAATGGATCAGGTATGTGAAGACCACGCCCCCATTGCGATTACTCGCCAGGGCGAAGGCGCTGTGGTAGTGATTTCAATGGATGACTATCAATCTCTGGAAGAAACCGCGTACCTACTGAGAAGCCCAAAAAACACCCGAAGATTGATTGAATCAATTGCCGAGCTGGAGGGTGG
>JBMYPM010000176.1:0-3219 GCA_049600275.1 Porticoccaceae bacterium
GGTGCGCTGTCTACAGCCAGCTGACCATCGGCAACGACCATTTCGATCAGTGGATGCCGGGCTTTGCTGCCAGCTTTGACGCTGAGCTGTTTTTGCAGGGTTTTATAGCCTGCGGCCACAAGCGTCAACTTGCTCCCGGTTTCCAGCACTTCAGCCGAGACTGGTGTCTCGCCAACCAGTCGGTCGTCGATATACAGTTCGGCGCCTGTTGGCTCTGATGTGATTTCCATATGCCCCCAGGCCGGTTGCAATGAAATATCGATTGCCTGGGTTTTACCCAGGCCTTCAATTTGCACTTCCTGTTGCAGTGGGAAGTAGCGGTATTTCCTGAATTCCAGTTTGTGGGCACCGCGACTGATTTTCTCCAGGGTGCCGGGGACTGTGCCGGCCAGCTGGTCGTCAATAAATACTTCTATATCACTGAGATTGGCATTGACCAGTAGATTGCCGGGCAGGGGTTGCAGATTGATATCAATCTGCTGGGTGGCCTGGTCGCTTACCTGGATGGTTGTGCTCAGTGGGAAGTATCCCGGCGCTGTAGCGCTGAGCTGGTGTTCGCCGCGCAGCAATAGATAGTTATCGCCAATATGAAAGCTCAGGCCGCTGATATCGACTTCCGCTGTGGCCGGATCCAGGCGCAGGATAAGTGCTCGAGCGGCAAACAAAAATATCAAAATCAGCAGAGCCACCAGGGTAAACGCGGTGGTAAAAAGCAGTGCGCCAGAAGGCCTGGTGCTGGGCTTTTGTGCTTTGCTTTGCAGCGGCGTAAAGTCGGTTGCAGTCAGTGGCGGGGTGCGTTTTTTGTCGACCATAATTTTTTATTTATATCCGTCACATATTTCGTTGCTGGGGCTGGCGTGATATCAGTATGGCCCCTGGGTCCCTGTGGTGTTTAACTTTTTCGGTCTCTAAGCTTCCTCTTGTAAAAAATGTCACTAGCCCGGATTAAATAGCCTCATTACAGCTAATAGTAATCGGTGAGTCGAAGCCCTTGTCGGTAACTGTAAATTCGATACGTACATCCCGATAACCGGCCCGGGTTCCGGCGACAATATAGCGCCCTGGTTTAAGGGAAATCGAGGTTCTCTCAAAAGTGCCCAGCCTGGCGACTCTAAATAAGGTGACATTGGTATTACTGTCGGAGGCCAATGCTACCTCTATTGGCGTCTGCGAGGCTTTTATAATCTGTCTCAGGGTCTTTACCTGGCTGTTTAACAGCGGGCCGGGATTGGCAATTCCGGAGGCATCCTGCAGGGTCTTCTGGGCTTTGCGGAATTGGCTGCTGGCCGCTAGCGCCAGTGGATCCTCAATAATCGCTTTAATACGCCTGTCGAGATCAGCGCGAACATTGACCGGAATCTGTTTGACTTTAACGTCGGTCAGGGTTGCATCGGCCAGCAGCAATTTTTCATAGACAGATTTTGCCTGCTGCCATTGCTCCTGTTTTGCAAACTCTTCAGCGCGGGCTATATTGCTGGTCACCCAGAGTTGCGAGCGGCGGGTCTCCAGCTGGGCCAGTGCCTGTTCCACAGCGGGGTGGTTAATATAGACAGTGCCAGCCCGGTTAAAGGCGGCTGTTGCCTGTTGGAAATCATTATTGTCCAGCGCCGCAAACCCTTCACTCATAAAACCGCGAAAGCGCTGTTCGGTAATTTTTTGCTCGATTTTGGCCAGTGCGGCGGCGGCTTTTTTATGCTCTGGGTCCACTGATACTGCCTGGCTAAAGGCCTCTTTAGCGGCGCTGAGCTGATTCAGTGCAATGTGTTTTTCACCCTGCTCCATAGACTCTATCAGCTGTGGCAGGCTGGCCACTCGCCGGCTTAGTTGCTGCACTTTTGTATTGGCGGGTGCCATAGCACTGGCCAGTTCAATAGCCGTGGTGGCGCTGTTGAGAATACGCTCTTCGATAGCATTGCTGGCTTCGTCTATAGCCCCGGCAAGAATTGAATCCCCAGTTGTTTCGAGACGGCTGAGTCCGTCGAGGGCGCTCTGGTAGCTGGCCACGGATTCGGCATATTCCCCGTATTGATACTGCTGGTCACCGCGCTCTATCAGCAGCATCGCCTGCTTGAATTCAAATTCCCCCCAGAGTTCAACACGCTTTTCCTGCAGGCGGTCACGACGGACAATAATTTGCGCCAGGAGAGTCTGTGCATCCTGGCGATACTTGGTTTTTTGTGCCGCTGTGGAGGGGCTGACCAAGGTTGCGGATGGGCTGGGGGCGGTCTTTTCAGATTGCGATGAATAGTTGATCCAGGGTTCGCTGACGTTGTTTGGCAGAATAAAAACAACCGCGCTGGCAAGTAGCAGAAGTACTGTGACAACCACTTTTTGCATACCGCTTTGACGGGCAAGGCCAACGCCTGGTTTTTGCAGGTTGTTTTCAGGCTGGCTAAAGGCAGGATGCAGGCTGCTGTTTTTGGTGTCTCTGTTATCCATGGCTCAGGGTGTACTGCGTTCCTGTTGGTAAATCTTGCCCAACAGTTCCTGCCACTGCTGATACTGGGACTGGACCGTGCCGGTCAGGGTGACAGTGCGATCTTCCAGTTCGATAACCTGGGGAGCGATTTCCGCCTCGAGAGAGGAGCCCATCTCTGCCACTGACTCGCTGTATTCCGAGGCTTTCTGTTTTTTGTCGAGTCCGGATTTGATAACAAATCCTCCGACGGCGGCAGTGGCGGTACCGGCATCGTCAGCGATACTGGTGCGCGCCTGGGAGCGACCGTAAATTCCCGCAAGGATAGCGCCAATACCGGCGATTACCTGCCGGTTGCCCTGGGACTTGAGTTGCCGTGCCTTGACCACCGAGTCGTAGGAGGAGCGGCGGAAATCCTGGTAGGCCAGGTGCATCTGCTGGGAGAAGCCATCGTAATAATCCTGCATAGTGTCGATGTAGAGATAATCCCGCTCGCGGATTTTTCGCACACGTATCAGGATGCTGTCGTTTTCTGCGGGCAGTCGCGAGATACTTAAAATCCCTTTGCGATCTTCCTCTATATAGTTATCAAAGGCCTCTGGTGAGAATTTTTTCGCAAAGCGCAGTTCGGAAATAGTGCGCAGCGCCTCCGCCTGCTGGTCGCTGATTTTTTCCCGGTAGGCAAGCAGGTCATTGGCGATGTGGATAAACAGATTCTGGAACGGGTCGCCGAGGCTTTTCAGGCGGCGGTCGTAGGCGTACTTGCCAGTGGTCTGTCTATAGCGTTTTTTAAACCATTTTTT
>JBMYPM010000177.1:0-3218 GCA_049600275.1 Porticoccaceae bacterium
CCCACCATGTCAAGGTGGTGCTCTAACCAACTGAGCTACGGTCGTACTGAAACTTGCTGCCCTGAGTTATTTGGAGTCCTTTGGCGGACCCCATCAGGGGGCGGGTAATATAGCGGCGGTGCTGAGGAAATTCAAGACAATTCAGACTACAGTTATAGGCATGTGGTGATTTGTTTCAACATACTGCAGAAAAATGGATTTGCAGTTTACTGAAAAAGGATTTTTTAATGCTCCAACCCGTAATTCTTGCCGGCGGTTCCGGCACGCGGCTCTGGCCTCTTTCCAGGCAACTCTTTCCAAAGCAGTTTTTACCTCTTACTGGCGACAGGACAATGCTGGAGCTGACTGCCGACAGGCTTGCAGGCCTTGACTGTGCACCACCAATTATTGTCTGTAACGAGGAGCATAGATTTATAGCGGCTGAGCAATTGCGACTTTCAAATACAGCTCAGAGTGGGATTATTCTCGAGCCCTGCGGGCGCAATACTGCACCGGCCATCTGCCTGGCAGCGCTTCTGGCAACAGAGATCGACCCTGAGTCGACGCTATTAATTCTTCCAGCAGACCATCATATGGGGCGACCTGAGGCCTTTATGGACGCTGTTAAAAATGCTTCCCAAGCTGCATTGAATGGTGCGCTGGTTACCTTTGGTATCACGCCGGATCAACCTGCCATTGGCTATGGCTATATCAAGGCACAACTTGCGGTGGACACAGCAGAGCCGCAGAAGATCAGCCAGTTTGTTGAAAAACCTTCCGCAGAGGTTGCCAAACAGTATCTGGATAGCGGCGAGTACCTCTGGAACAGCGGTATATTTATGTTTCAAGCAACCAGCTTTTTAGATGAACTGGAGTCACTGCGACCGGATATTCACCGCTCTTGCGAAAAAGCCTGGAAGGGTAAAACCTCCGATATGGATTTCATTCGCCCGGACCAGCAGGCTTTTGAAGCCTGCCCTGCTGAGTCAATTGATTACGCAGTAATGGAGAAAACTGACAATGCCATGGTTATGCCGATGGATCCCCAGTGGAACGATCTTGGCAGCTGGTCTGCCCTGCTCGACCTGCTGCCAAAAAACGCTGATGGCAATGTTCAGGTGGGGGATATTATTGGCTTAAACAGCGCCAATAATTATATCCATGCAGAGCACAGGCTGGTTGGGACGCTGGGGGTCAATAACCTGGTGATTGTCGATACCAAAGACGCACTATTAGTTGCCCATAAGAATGATGTTGAGGATGTAAAGCAGTTGGTTGAGATGCTAAAAAAACAGCAGCGCCCAGAATATATTCATCATCGCGAGGTCTATCGCCCCTGGGGTAAATATGACTCTATGGACCAGGGCCAGCGCTTCCAGGTGAAGCGGATTACCGTTAAGCCCGAGGCCAGGCTGTCGGTGCAGATGCACCACCACCGCGCCGAACACTGGGTGGTGGTCAGCGGCACGGCAAAGGTGACTATTGATAATGTGGAAAAACTGATCTCTGAAAATGAGTCTGTGTATATTCCCATAGGCGCAGTTCATGCCCTGGAGAACCCTGGCAAGATACCTATTGAGCTCATTGAAATACAGTCCGGCGCCTATTTGGGGGAAGACGATATTGTGCGCTTTGAGGATTTATATGGCCGTGCCTAAACTTTGTTAAAAGCTTCTTGTTAAAAGCTTATTGTTAAAAGTTTTTATAATTAGGCCGGCTGCACAATATTATCCGCTGGCGAACTGGCAATGGCCTGCTCAACCGCACAGGAATTTCTTCGGCCTATAGCAAAGTACTGTATACCCTGCTCTTGCAGGCGCTTGGGATCGTAAAGATTGCGCCCATCGAAAATAACCGGATAGCGAAGGGTCTGCACAATATGGGCAAAGTCTGGCGACCAGAAGGGTTTCCACTCTGTACAGATCACCAGGATATCGGCACCCAGCAGCGCAGCTTCCTTGGTTCCACAGAGCACCAGGTCGTCGCGCACGCCATAGATATCCTGGGTGGCTTCCATCCCATGGGGATCATAGGCTCTGACCAGCGCGCCCTGCTCCCATAGCGCTTCCATTAAATACCGGCTTGGCGCTTCGCGCATATCATCGGTGCCCGGTTTAAAAGCCAGTCCCCAGAGAGCGATCGTTTTACCCTTTAAATCACTCTTTAAGTCATTCTTGAAATAAGCCGAGATCTTCTCAAACAAGCGGCATTTTTGCTGATCGTTGACCTGGGTAACAGCCGTTAATAGCTTTGGTTGGTAGCCGACACTAACTGCGGTTGCTTCCATAGCACGCAGGTCTTTGGGAAAACAGGAACCGCCAAAGCCACAGCCGGGGTAGATAAAGCTGTAGCCTATGCGGGGGTCAGAACCCATACCGACACGCACCTGTTCAATATCTGCACCCACTGCTTCGGCAATATTGGCGATTTCATTGATAAAGCTAATCTTGGTTGCCAGCATTGAGTTGGCGGCATACTTGGTCAGCTCGGCCGAGCGCACATCCATAAAGATCAATTTATCCCGCTGGCGATTATAGGGGGCGTATAACTCCTGCATCATATCTTCGACACGGCTGTTATCCGTGCCGACAATAATGCGATCAGGGCGGGTAAAGTCGCTGATAGCGGCGCCCTCTTTTAGAAATTCCGGGTTGGAGGCAACACTGTAATCAAAGTCGACACTGCGTTTATCCAGCGCTGCTTTAATTGTCTGGCTTACCTGGTCTGCTGTACCCACTGGAACAGTGGATTTATTGACCACAACTTTGAAGCCCTGCATATGTTCACCGATGGTGTTCGCGACATTGAGAACATACTGCAGGTCAGCTGAGCCATCTTCGTTGGGTGGCGTGCCTACGCCAATAAAGATCATCTCTGCATGCTGCACAGCCATGGCTGCATCGCTGGTAAATTTCAGGTTACCGTCGGCGAGAGACTCACGAATATAATTTTCCAGGCCCGGCTCATAAATAGGTACATGGCCTGCATTGAGAGAGTCTATTTTATTCTGGTCGATATCGACACAGACTACTTGGTTGCCAACATTGGCAAAACAGGCCCCGGTAACCAGGCCGACATAACCGCTTCCAAAGATTGTTATCTGCAAAACACTTCCCTATTTATCAATATTTCCTGTATTTGGAAATCTAAATATAGACCACACAACAAGTGTGAATAAGAAATTTTGCAGAAATATAATTCAGAAATAAGTCAAAAAGATGTCCGTCAGGTGTCAGTAA
>JBMYPM010000178.1:0-3172 GCA_049600275.1 Porticoccaceae bacterium
CAAAGTCATGACCCAGCTTCTGGTTACTCATCTCACCCTGGAGAGCACCGCCATAATAGGCTGCCAGCTGCAACTGAAGTTCGTGAATAGACTGGGAGATTTCGGTGCCCTTGATTTTCAGCAGTGAGGACTCTGGACCCGGCGTTCCGCCGGAAGCCATTGAGGCAAAAACACGCAGCTCGGTGTATTCCAATGCCATTAATTCCATTTCAATATCCGAGAGACGCATCTGGAATATCGGGTCGGCAATCATCGGCTGGCCACCATTGATTTCCGCCGCCGCGCGCTGCTTGAGGTTGGCCAGCATACGCTTGGAGTCGGCCACTTCGGCCATACCTGTGCGCTCATGGGCAAGCAGTGCCTTGGCGTAAGTCCAGCCCTTATCCTGCTCGCCAATTAAATTTTCCCGGGGAACCAGGGCATCTTCAAACAGCACCTCATTGAGACTGTGCTTGCCGTCGATGGTTGGAATCGGCTTAACCGAAACGCCCGGGGTTTTCATATCGATTAGCAGGAAGCTGATGCCCTGCTGCTTGCGAACATCTTTGGAGGTGCGAACCAGGCAGAAGATCCAGTCGGCGAACTGGGCAAAGGTAGTCCATATCTTGCGACCATTAACTATATAGTTATCGCCCGCATACTCAGCGGTTGTACTCAGCGCGGCCAGGTCGGAACCCGCACCGGGCTCTGAATAGCCCTGGCACCACCAGTCATCGCTGGAGAGAATACGCGGTAAAAACCGGGCCTTCTGCTCTTCGTTGCCAAAAGTATAGATAACCGGCGCCACCATTTTCAGGCCGAAGGGAACCACATCGGGAATACCCGCCGCCCCGCGCTCCGTCTCATAGATAAACTTCTGGGTAACAGACCAGCCAGTGCCGCCGTACTCTTTTGGCCAGCCCGGCGCAATCCAGCCTTTGGCATGGAGTTTTTTCTGCCAGCTGACAATCGCCTGCTTGTAATCTTCACCCTGGCCACCGGAGAGACTCTGGTCCACCTCAGCATTGTATTCACTGGCGAAAAATGCCCGCACCTCATCGCGAAACTCGAGATCCTGTGCTGAAAATTTAATATCCACCCTCTTACCCCTTTGAATAATTTATGCGCACCACAGTATGTTGTGGCACATAAAGTGTCAATAAATAAGGTGGACGGCGAGTCACGCTGCAAACAGCGGGAAATACGGCGATAAAAAAGCGTTGGGAATAATATTTAGAGACTGGACCTGGCAATCAACTGGCGGCAGTACTCACCCAGCTGTGTAACGCCCTGCCCATAGCTGGCAAAACGCTGGTCCTGTGTCTGTTTATTGACATAGCGGTAGTACAGCTGCTGCAAAATACCCATAAGCCGCCAGTAACCGTAGACTTCGTAAAAATCCCATTTTGAGGTATCAAAACCGGTCTGCTCTGAGTAGTAGGCGATAATCTCCTCGCGGCGTAACATCCCCGGCGCATCCGAGGGCTGCTGTTTTATGATCTGTAACGCCGGGGGATCATCGCTGTGAACCCAGTAGGCCAGGGAATTGGCTAAATCCATCAGGGGATCACCCAGTGCCGCCATCTCCCAATCCATTACCGCGATAACCTTAAAGGGATCCTGGGTATCTATCATTACATTATCGATACGAAAGTCACCGTGAATTAGCGCCGCGGAGTTACCATCTGCAGTGGCTGGGATATTTGCCACAAGCCATTCCTGAATATCCTCAAAAGCAGAGATATCGGCTGTGCGGGCATTGGCAAAGCGCTTGTTCCAGCCGAGTATCTGCCGCTCAGCATAGCCCTGGGGCTTGCCAAGACCAGCCAGTCCAGCGGCGGCATAATCTACCCTGTGCAACTGGATTAATTTATCAAAGACGGTTTTTCCGAAACGCCGGCGATCCTCATCATTAAAGTTCCATTCCGCTGGCAGGCTGCTTTTAACCAGCAGACCCTCAACCTTTTCCATCAGGTAAAATTCAGAACCCAACAGCGATTCATCATCGCTGTAGTAAATCCCCTTGGGCACTGCCGGGTATACTGATTGCAGCGCGCTGATAACCCGGTACTCGCGGATCATTGAGTGGGCGCTGGCCGCCTTGACCCCGGGTGGTGGGCGACGCAAGACCAGTTCGCGATTGTCGTAGCTGACCAGATAGGTGAGATTTGATGCGCCGGAGGCGTACTGCTTAATCAGTGGCGCGCCCTTAAGTTCGGGGACAATCTGCTTAAGCACCCTATCCAGCTGCTGTGGATCGAGCTCTTCCCCTTTACGCACATCGATAGTTGGATTGTAAGCAGTCATTGTGCATCCATTTATAATTATTAGTTTGCTGCTATATTAGCCCGCAATTCTCGAGTATTAAAACAACAATTTTTTTAGTCGACCGCTACACAGTAACCAGAGTTGGAGACTAATACTATCTTTTGGCAGTGATTATGCCTTGATTTTTAAACCACAGATTTTTAAAGTGGAACTGCGTTATAGCGACAAGAGAAACAAAAAACGCTATAGATTAAAAAAATAAAAGAGGTATACCCGTATGTCATTGCAAGCAGTTACAGCAGGTTTAAAAGAAAAGGTGGGGGAAGACTGTGGTTTGGGTTCAGTCTTAAAATTCGATTTTGGTGATGATGGCTTTCTAGTTCTGGACGCTACCCAGGTGCCCAACGTGGTCAGCAATGATGATGTAGAAGCCCAATGCACCATGGTTATCAGCCTGGAAAACTTTATGGCTATGGCCGAGGGAAAGCTCGATGGCACCTCAGCCTTTATGACCGGCAAACTAAAGATTCAGGGAGATATGGGCATTGCTATGAAGCTCGGACCTATTCTGAGCTAAAACTGGTTATAGAAGGCAAAACCGCCCTATGACTGAATAATGAGACACAACTCAATATCCTGTACTAGGGCTTAGCCTGTTCCTCAGCCTTAAGCTCTTTACGCAGCACTTTGCCGACATTTGTCTTCGGCAGATCATCGCGGAACTCGACAAACTTTGGCACCTTGTAACCGGCCATAGTAGAGCGACAGAATTCGATAACCTGCTCTTCCGTAAGGCTTGCTTCACTGGCCACCACAAACATCTTGACCACCTCTCCGGCCTTTTCATCTGCTACGCCTATGGCCGCACATTCCAGAACCTGGGGGTGCTGGGTTAAAGCCTGCTCCAGTTCATTAGGATAGACAT
>JBMYPM010000179.1:0-3170 GCA_049600275.1 Porticoccaceae bacterium
CTGTTTGATCCGCAAGGTTGGCAAAGTAGAGCGCCAGGAACTCCTCGCGAAGAGTCTCGAAATCACTGTGCCCCGGATCAATATTAAAAGCTGCCTGAATCAGGCCCGCCGAGCCATTGGTAACACTGGTGCGAATCGCTGAGTCCGGCAGCGGATCAAAATTATGTCGGGCCAGCTGAATATTCAGCGCGCTAATAAAGTCCGGCGCTGTATCCAGCAGTGTTCCATCCAGGTCGAACAGCAACCCCTTAAAATCGAGCATATTAAAAGTCCGTCAAGCGGGTTTGCGCGCGCAAATCATATAGTTAACGCTGACATCGGATTCCACCAGCTTGTAAGTCTTGGTCAGCGGGTTATAGGTCAGGCCGGTCATCTGGTCGATCTCCAGCCCCGCCTCGCGAATCCATTGGCCCAGTTCCGCCGGGCGAATAAACTTGCCGTACTCGTGCGTGCCCTTGGGCAGCATGCGCAGTACATACTCCACCCCGATCACGGCAAACAGGTAGGACTTGGGATTGCGGTTAATGGTGGAGAAAAACAGCGTGCCACCGGGCTTGGTCAGTGCAGCGCAGGCGGCGACAACCGAGCCGGGGTCGGGCACATGCTCGAGCATCTCCAGGCAGGTCACCGTATCGAATGCTTCGGCGTGTTCGCGGGCAAAATCCTCAGCGGTAGATTTCTGGTAATCCACCTCAACACCGGATTCCAGCTTGTGCAGATTACCCACCGCCAATGGCGCTTCACCCATATCTATGCCGGTAACCTCTGCGCCGCGCTGGGCCAGCGCCTCACAGAGAATCCCGCCACCACAGCCGACATCGAGTACTTTCTGCTCGGCTACCGGTGCCAGCTTATCTATCCAGTTGGCGCGCAGGGGGTTGATATCGTGCAGCGGTTTGAACTCACTGTTGCGATCCCACCAGCGGCTCGCCAGCTTCTCAAACTTGGCAACTTCCTCGGGATCAACATTTACATGGGCGTTTTTTTCGCTGTTAGGCATAAGCAGTTTTACCAAAAATATTCAGGTTTACTCAGGGCTGATCTGGGTACGCCAGCTATCGGCGGACTGGATCAGCTCGGCTTCGTTCAGGGTCAGCAGTTTGCGCTCTTCCATCAGGGCCTTGCCGGCCACCCAGCTGTGGGTCACCTGGCTTCCCGTATTGGTATAGACCAATTGCGATGCCGGATTATACAGCGGTTTCTGGCTTAAAGAGTTGACTTCAATGGCGATAATATCCGCGCTTTTGCCCGCCTCCAGGCTGCCAATCTGCTCCTGCCAGCCCAGCGCCTTGGCACCATTAATCGTTGCCATACGCAGTGCGGCATGGGCATCCAGCGCCGAGGCATCCCCAGAGACACCTTTGGCCAGCAGTGCCGCAGTTTTCAGTTCACCAAACAGGTCCAGGTCATTGTTGCTCGCCGCGCCATCGGTGCCAATGGCAACATTGATGCCCGCATCTGCCAGTTGGCTCACCGGACAGAAACCGCTGGCCAGTTTCAGGTTGGACTCAGGGCAGTGCACCACATGGCAGTTATTTTCCTGAATCAGGCGAATATCATCCTTATCGATCTGTGTCATATGCACCAGCTGGGTCTGGGGTAACAGAATGCCCAGGTCATCCAGGCGCTGCATGGGGCGACAGCTGTACAGGTGCAGTGAATCGGTAATTTCTTTCTGTGTTTCGTGACAGTGAATATGCACCGCCATATCCAGCTCGTTGGCATAGGTGGCAATTCGCCGCAGGGTCTCGTCGCCAACTGTATAGGGCGCATGAGGCGCGCAGGCGATCTTGATCAGCTCATTGTCCTTGTAGGTATCCCGCAGCTTCAGGCCCTGGTGAATATAGTCATCTGGATCCTTGCCCCCGGCAGTGGGGAAATCAAATACGGTAAAGCCAATCTGGCTGCGCATACCAGAGGTGCGAACCTGCTCGGCGGCGCTGTCGGCAAAGAAATACATATCGGCAAAACAGGTGGTACCGGTTTTAATCATCTCGCCCATCGCCAGCCTGGTGCCATCGGCAACAAATTTTTCACTTAGGAAACGGCTTTCCACCGGCCAGATATGCTCCTCCAGCCAGGGCTCCAGTGCCTGGTCATCAGCGTAACCGCGCAGCAGGCTCATCGCCGCATGGCCATGGGCATTGACCAGGCCCGGCATCAAAATATGGTTGTCCAGGTCGACGACTGAGGTCGCTGAAAATTTACTTGAAGCCTCGGCCTGGGGATAGATGCCGACAATCTTCTGGTTGTCGACAGCCAGCGCACAATTTTCATAAACCCGATCCTCGGGAACGATCGGGATAATCCATTGGCTATTAATAAGTAAATCGATTTTTGTTGGCTGCATGAAGCCTCCTGAGCAAGAGTGGCGAGTATACCGACTTTTTAATTGGGTTTAAGCACCGCAGTGAGTTTCAGGGCAATAAAAGCGACCCACAGGGGGATATATGTGGTAATATTTCGGGCTTTGAAATGGCGGGTTTTAGCATCCAATGGTGCATGGCAAAACCCCGCCGAATTTGAGTCAGGTACGCAGGCAAAATAATACCAATAAAAACCAGGACACAACGGAATCTTATGGGTGACATAGCAAAAGAAATTCTTCCAGTAAATATCGAAGACGAGCTCAAACAGTCATACCTGGCCTACGCGATGAGCGTAATTGTCGGCCGGGCACTGCCGGATGTCAGGGACGGCCTCAAGCCGGTTCACCGCCGCGCGCTGTTCGCCATGCACGAACTGGGCAACGACTGGAACAAAGCCTACAAAAAGTCAGCGCGTGTTGTCGGTGATGTAATCGGTAAGTATCACCCTCACGGTGACTCGGCAGTTTACGAGACCATCGTGCGTATGGCTCAGCCATTCTCATTGCGCTATATGCTGGTCGATGGCCAGGGTAACTTCGGTTCGGTCGATGGCGACTCTGCCGCGGCAATGCGATACACCGAAATCCGTATGACCAAAATCGCCCATGCGCTGATTGAAGACCTGGAAAAAGATACTGTCGATTTTGTTCCCAACTACGATGAGACCGAAGAGGTTCCAGACGTACTGCCAACCCGCATACCCAATCTGCTGGTAAACGGTTCCTCTGGTATTGCCGTGGGTATGGCGACCAATATTCCGCCCCACAACCTGACCGAAGTGGTTAAAGGTTGCCTGGCGAT
>JBMYPM010000180.1:0-142 GCA_049600275.1 Porticoccaceae bacterium
TCATCCCAGCCGCAGTAGTATTCAAGGGAAACCTGCCCCAACCCCTCAAATGCACCTACCACCTGATTTAACTGCCCGGAAAGCGCTGTAAGGTACTCTCGCCGATACCGGGTGATCTGCTCACAGAGGGGAATCAGCTCCG
>JBMYPM010000180.1:152-1236 GCA_049600275.1 Porticoccaceae bacterium
GCTGCTGCCAAGTCAGTGCAAGTATTGATTGTGAATGCATGAATCGTTGATTGAATTGCACGTGGATTTACCTCAACCTCAACCTCAACCGCCAGAGATTGGTGTAATCATGTTCCACGTGGAACACACCCCAGTCTAAAAACTGCCTGCGCTGGAGAGGACCGCCCTCTAGCAACATAAAGCTATGGGCATCAATTAATTGCAAGGGAAGCTCGGAAACCAGCTGCGCCGCAGTCTGCAGGGGCTTACCATCCAGGCGCGCCTCAAAAAGACCTTTAGAGGTGCGCTTTATACCAAGCTGGTGAGCAGTGGAGGTCTGGTCACGCAGCAGACGACCGGAGACAACCAGCTCATCGGAATCGTTATTGACTACCACGCGCAGGTCGCGATGACGAAAGGAGCGGCCACGGCCAAGAAGGTAGATAGACTCTAGAAAGCTTGTTTTACCGCTGCCGTTGGCCCCGTAGATAATATTGGCCTGGGAATGGCAGCTGGTGCGGATATTTTTCAGGTTGCGCACCTGAAAAATATCCAATTGAGATAAATGCATTAATGACTTAGCAGAAGCAGCTAGTGAGCAGCAGAGCTGCCATCACAGCCGCATCGGCATAACAACATAGACCGCCGAGCCATCAGCTGCGTCCTCAACCAGCGCACTGCTGCTAGAGTCAGAAAGAGTTAAACGAACCCCCTCCCCCTTGAGAACATTAAGTACATCCAGCAGATAGCTGACGTTGAAGCCAATCTCAAGCTCATCACCGGCGTAATCAACACCGACAACCTCTTCAGCTTCCTCTTGCTCGGGATTGTTGGCGACCATTTTAATCGCGCCATTTGAAAGCATAATTCGCACACCGCGATACTTTTCATTGGAGAGAATTGCTGTTCTTCCGAACGCCTGCTTTAGTTCTGCACGATCGCCCACAACCTGCTTGTCGCCGCCCTTGGGTAGAACACGGTCATAATCAGGATAGGCTCCGTCCACCAACTTCGAGGTAAAACAGTAATCCGCACCATTGACGCGAATATGATTAGAACCCATAGCCACGCGCACTGCGCCCTCATCACTGACCAGTCTCGCCAG
>JBMYPM010000180.1:1246-3168 GCA_049600275.1 Porticoccaceae bacterium
GATTAGAACCCATAGCCACGCGCACTGCGCCCTCATCACTGACCAGTCTCGCCAGTTCCATAACACCTTTGCGCGGCAAGATAGCCTTGGTTAGATCGGCTACCTGTATATCACAGGCGGCATCACAGAGCGCCATTCTATGGCCGTCTGTGGCAACTGCGCGGAGTTTATTGGCACTGACTTCCCACAACATGCCGTTGAGGTAATAGCGAACATCCTGCTGCGCCATGGCAAAAGAGGTAGATTCGATCAGGTGCTTCAATGTCTCGGTCTCAACATCAAACTCAATATTATTCTCACCGTTATCAACCGAGGGGAATTCGTTGGCTGGAAGGGTCGCCAGGGTAAAGCGACTGCGACCACTTTTTACCTGGGCCTTGCCGTCACTGCTGGAAAAATCAACTTTTGCACCATCGGGAAGAGAGCGACAAATATCCAGGAGCTTGCGGGCCGAAACAGTGACCTCACCAGCCTCCTCTGCAGCTGTTACTTCGGCATAGCCAATAATTTCTACCTCAAGGTCAGTACCGGTTACCGAAAGGCGCGAGCCCTCCAGGCTGAGCAACACATTAGAAAGAATTGGCAATGTCTGGCGTCTTTCAACAACACCGACAACCAACTGTAAGGGCTTGAGCAAAACTTCACGGGAAAGGCTAAATTTCATGGTAAATTCGTATCTCCGACACGGTTAATTACATCTTGTAAACAAACTGTTTTTTTATTTATTTTCCAGCTAACAGCTAATGCATCTTAGCCGGGAAGCACCTTCACTAGAAGGCATTCTAGCCAAAAAGCGTCCTAGCTAGAAAGGGTCCTATAGAGATGCTTTAAATCACGCTCCACTTCGCGATCACTGCTCTCCAGCTCCTTAACCTTGCGACAGGCATGCAGAACGGTGGTGTGATCCCGCCCCCCAAAAGACTCACCGATCTCCGGAAGACTGTAATTGGTCAACTCTTTGGCCAGGGCCATGGCAACCTGCCTGGGCCTGGCAACAGATCGACTGCGGCGCTTGGAAAGCAGGTCTGACATCTTTAACTTGTAGTAGTCAGCAACCACCCTCTGGATATTGTCTATGGTAACCAGCTTGTCCTGCAGCGCCAACAAATCTTTCAACGATTCTCTAATTAAATCTATATCAATAACCCGACCGCTAAATTGCGCATGGGCCATCACTCTTTTCAGGGCCCCTTCTAGCTCACGAACATTTGAGCGAATGCGCTGAGCAATAAAGAATGCAGCGTCCCTGGAAAGCTCCATACCCACCTGCTGAGCCTTGTTAATCAGGATGGCAACACGAGTTTCAAGCTCTGGCGGCTCAACCGCTACAGTTAAACCCCAGCCAAAGCGGGACTTTAAGCGCTCCTCAACACCATCGATCTCCCTGGGATAGCGATCAGAGGTAAGAATCATTTGCTGGCCGCGCTCCAACAGCGCGTTATAGGTATGGAAGAACTCCTCCTGGCTGCGATCCTTACCGGAAAAGAACTGAATATCATCAATCAACAGCGCATCTACAGAGCGATAGAACTGCTTAAACTCATCGATAGCCTTTAGCTGCAACGCTTTGACCATATCAGCAACAAATCGCTCGGAGTGCAGGTAGACAATTTTTGCATCGGGTTTGCGCTGGCGAAGAGCGTTGCCAACAGCATGCATTAAGTGGGTCTTACCCAGGCCAACCCCACCGTAAATAAACAGTGGGTTATAGGATCCGCCAGGATTTTCTGCGACCTGCTGTGCTGCAGCCAGGGCCAGCTGATTGGACTTGCCCTCAACAAAACTGTCAAAAGTAAATGCACTATTGAGATTGCTCTTTAAGCTGTGCTCAGCAGCAGAAGTGATTATTTCCGGGGCGGAAATACTTTCAACCAATTGTTCCTGCCGTGCTGGCACAATCAACCTTGGGGTTTCAACAGGCT
>JBMYPM010000181.1:0-3146 GCA_049600275.1 Porticoccaceae bacterium
GACCTACGGGCAGCCACGCCCTCTGCAGCAGCTGAACTAATCAGCCCCGATGGCGAAGATATGCTCAACCAGTTTGAAGGTTTTGAGCTGCTACTTGCCGAAGCTATGGCGAGAAAAACCCACCTGCTTAAGCAACAAGTCAGCAATCTGCATAAACGCCTGCAACATCCGGGACGCAAATTACAGGAACAGGCACAGCACCTGGACCATTTGGATATCCGCCTGCGCCGCGCTATCAACAGCAAGTTGCAGCAGCAGCGTTACCAGATGGATAGCTTGCAGGATAAATTGTCGCGAGTGCATCCCGCCGATGCCATTAGCAATCGCCAACAGCTGGTGGCTGAGTACCTAAAGCGGATGTCGCGGGGTATTGTCCAGCAGCTTGAGACAAAGAAGAGCAAGACTGCCCAGGCAATGCACCTGCTGGATACGGTGAGTCCACTAAAGACCCTCGGGCGTGGTTATTCGATTATTCGCGATGATAACGGTGCTGTGGTTAAGTCTGTCGCCGGGGTTAATGCTGGTGATAACCTGAAGAGCCAGGTGGCAGATGGTGAGATTTACTTTACCGTGGACAGGACTACGGACAAGAACTTATCTGCCTCGGAATAACACCCTTTCCCTACTTCTTTTTACCCTTACTTTTTGATTCATGGCGCTTGCTGTATTTGGTCACAGGTTTGCGCTTAAAGGTCGGCTTGGTTTCCGGCTTGGCCTTGCTGTAAGGGTTTTCGGAGGTACGGAATTCAACCTTGACCGGCGTGCCGTGCAAACCCAGCTCACGGCGGAATATCTTCTCCAGGTAGCGGGTGTACTGCGCAGGCACAGAGTCAGTTTGGTTTCCGTGAATAATAATCACCGGTGGATTGCGTCCACCGGCATGGGCATAGCGCAACTTGATTCGACGGCCGTGCACCATAGGTGGCTGATGTTCTTCCACCGCCCCCTGCAATACCTTGGTTAACCTGGTGGTGCTTAGGGCATCAGTCGCCGCGCGGTAGGCATTTTCAATAGAGTCGTAGAGATTGCCGACACCAGTGCCATGCAGTGCAGAGATAAAGTGCACATCGGCAAATTCGGCGAAACGCAGGCGCCGCTTGATATCTTCTTTAATCTTCTCGCGCTTTTCCGGCGCCAGCCCATCCCATTTATTAATGCCCACCACCAGGCCGCGTCCGGCATCAATTACCGATCCCATCAGGTGTAAATCCTGCTCGACAAGACCTTCATGGGCATCGACCATCAACACCACTACGTTGGCATCATCAATGGCCTGCAGGGTTTTAACAATCGAGAATTTCTCAATTGCCAGCTTAATATTTTTGCGCTTGCGAATACCGGCTGTATCGATCAGCGTGTAGTTTTTCCCATGGCGTTCATAGTCGATATAAACACTGTCCCTGGTGGTGCCAGCTTCATCGAAAACCACCACACGATCTTCACCGAGCAGGCGATTGACCAGTGTCGACTTACCCACATTGGGGCGGCCAACAATACCGATCTTAATCCCGTTTAAACCACTATTATCAGGCTCAACATATTCTGGATAGGGCTCCAGCAACTCCTCCATCATCGACTTAACGCCGCGACCATGGGTGGCTGTGGTGGGAAACATTCCGGAAAAACCCAATTGGTAGAAATCAGCCAGGGCCTCGGCCGGGTCCAGGCCATCAATCTTGTTTGCCACCAGATAGACCTTGCGGTTCTTCTGGCGCAGCTTTTCGGCGATCATATAGTCCGCAGCACTGATTCCCGAGCGGCAATCGACAACAAACAGCACGATATCTGCCTCATCCATGGCGAGCAGCGACTGCTCCGCCATGCCGACATCTATACCCTCTTCCTCACCGCTAATACCGCCGGTATCGACCACCATAAAACGGCGGTTGTGCATTTCACCATCGCCGTATTTGCGATCGCGGGTCAAACCGGAATAGTTGGCCACCAGCGCGTCGCGACTGCGGGTGAGTCGATTAAACAGTGTTGATTTGCCAACATTAGGCCGGCCCACAAGGGCGATAACAGGAATCATAAAAATAAAAAATGCCGCAGGTTTAAGTGCGGCATTCTACTGTAAATAGGGATATTAATCGCTACTGAATTTTAAACGCGCTCAACAAGCCATTATTAGACTGTACTATCAGGGTATCACCCACGGTCAGCATCGGCGCACTGACACCACTGCTATGGACTTTGGTGCGCGCCACAAAGTGACCATCGAGGGGATCGAGCAGATGCAGGTAACCTTCAGCATCGGCAACGGCGATAGTGCCACCAAGTTTTGCCGGGGCGGTTACACGGCGCAAAAACAGCTCTTCATTGCTCCAGATAACCTGGCCACTGCCGGCGCGAAAGGCACGCACTGTGCTCTCGGATTCACTGACATAAACCTGGTCAAGGCTTTGAGCCGGGGTCTGGTAGGAGTTGCTGTCCTGGAACCACAGGCTGCGACCGGTGCCGCGAGACAGGGCTCCAAGGCGACCCTGGTAGGTCACGGCGTAGATAACATCACCGGCCAATAGAGGTGAACCATCCAGGTCAACCATACGCTCCAGATCTGTTCGCCCCTTAGGCAGTGCCATACGCGCTTCCCAGATCAGTGAACCATTTTCCGGGTTAAAAGCGACCAGCTTTCCTGAATCAAAACCGGTCAGTACCATATTTTCGGTAACCAGCGGCGTACTGGTGCCACGCACGCTCAATAGCGGCGCACCATCTTCATGCTGCCAGATCGCCGAACCATCAGCGGCATCGAAGGCAAAGAGTTTATTGTCGATAGTCTGGACTACAACAACCTCACCATTGCTCTGGGGGCTGGAGAGAATCTCGGAGCTAACCGTGCTGCTCCAGGCGACAGTGCCGTTATCTGCATTGAGCGCATAGACTTCACCTTCAATGGTTCCGAGCATAACCAGCCCGGAACCGTAACCAACACCACCGGAAACCGGTTGCTCCAGTTCAGTGCTCCAGCGGGGCTTGCCAGTGGCTAACTCGATTGCGGTGACTTTGCCTTGATGGTCAGCGGCAAACACCAGATCAGTGCTGGCGGCAGGCCGCAGGCTTTTCCAAAAGTCTCTATTGTCTGCACCTATATTCGCCGACCATTGTTTTTTAATGGTGGCTTCCTGCTCGAACTTAACCAGTTC
>JBMYPM010000182.1:0-3132 GCA_049600275.1 Porticoccaceae bacterium
TGGAGCAGCTGGTTATATTTATTCCAGCTACAGTTATTTTTGGTATGTATGTAAGTGCGACCTGGGTCTTACTGCCAGGAATACTATTTATTGTCGGGCGACATATTTACTCGCGACTTTACCTTGAGAGCCCCGAAAATCGAGGCCCGGGCATGGTATTGAGCCTGTTTAGCAATATTGCGCTAGTAGTAGGCGGTTTAATCGGTCTTTGCCTAAGCCTTTTCTAGGCAAAGGCGTGACGTAAAACAATAGTCTCAACCCGGTCAGGACCAGTAGAAACCACATCAACCGGTGCGCCAACCAGCTCTTCAATGCGCGTAATGTACGCACGAGCATTGGCCGGCAGGCTCTCAATATCCTGGGCACCGACGGTAACTTCGCTCCAGCCAGGCATAGTTTCATAGATTGGCTGAAGTCCTTCAAAATCATCGGAATGGGAGGGAACTCCCACCTCTTCACCGGTGCTGTTTTTATAGCCAACACAGATATTAACCTCGTCCAAACCATCCAGAACATCCAGCTTAGTCAGGCAAATTCCCGAGATACTATTGATTAACACTGCCTGTTGCAACGCAACCGCGTCAAACCAGCCACAGCGACGCTCACGTCCAGTAGTGGTGCCGACCTCGTGACCTTTAACACTCAGGTAAGTGCCAGTCTCACAGTGCAGTTCTGTGGGGAAAGGACCCGAACCAACACGAGTTGTGTAAGCCTTGGTAATACCCAGCACATAGTCAATATACAGTGGACCAAAGCCTGTGCCTGTTGCTGCACCACCGGCAGTCGTATTTGATGAGGTAACGAAAGGATAGGTACCGTGGTCAATATCCAGCAGCGAACCCTGGGCGCCCTCGAAAAGAATATCTGCACCAGCTTTGCGGGCATCGTGAAGAATTTTTGTCACATCGGCTTTCATCGGCAGCAGCGCGGCAGCCCACTCTTTGGCTTCGGCCAGTGTTTTATCAAAATCGACAGGCTCTGCCTTGTAGTATTCGGTAAGGGCGAAGTTATGATAGTCGAGCACTTCTTTAAGCTTGACGGCAAAACGTTCCATATTGGCCAAATCGCCGAGACGCAGTCCACGTCGGGCAACCTTGTCTTCGTAGGCGGGGCCAATACCGCGACCAGTGGTGCCAATTTTGGCATTGCCGCGAGCCGCTTCACGAGCCTGATCCAGAGCAATATGATAGCCAAGAATTAAGGGACAAGAGCCTGATACCTTGAGGCGATCACGCACTGCAATACCGCGCTCTTCGAGCATGGCGATTTCTTTCAGCAGCGCATCCGGGGCTACAACCACACCGTTGCCAATCACACAGGTTACATGATCGCGCAAAATGCCCGACGGGATAAGGTGCAGTGCGGTTTTCTTACCATCGATAACCAGCGTGTGACCGGCGTTATGACCGCCCTGAAAGCGCGCCACAACTGTTGCTTTATCAGTTAACAGATCAACGATCTTACCCTTGCCTTCGTCCCCCCACTGGGAACCAAGAATAACGACATTTTTACCCATAATATTGCTTGCTCGAAAAGATTACGCTGCCTGAACTGTCAGTTCAGGCGAGCTTTTGAATAACAAACTGACCCTCTACTTCAACAAGTAGGCGATCACAATTTACTTCACTGTAGTCAATGTGCTGGCCTTCAAAGCCCTGCACAACACGGTTGCCCTGGCTACGCAATACTGCGATCTGCGCTGCAGCCTCGGGGTTGGCACTGTAGGGCACAAAGATACCGGGCACAGTACTGTGACCACTGACACTCTGGCTCACCAATGACTTCAGGTTAAATGCAAATCCAGTTGCGGGACGCGGGCGACCAAATGCTTCGCCAACGTGATCATAACGTCCACCATTTCCCAGTGCCTTACCGTAACCCTGAACATAGGCGGCAAAGACTATACCGGTGTGGTAGTGGAAACCGGGCATTTCGCCAAGGTCTAAATAGACGCTGACATCTCGCTCTGCAATGGCTTCAACTACAGCTTCAAGCTGGGCTATGGCGTCGAGTACAGCTTTCGGCGCACCGGCCAGTTTCTCTTTGGCGGCGGCCAGCACTTCAACACTGCCAGTCAGGCTGGGCAGTATATTCAGCCAGTTGGCTAGCTGTGGATCGCTGATATTGCTCTCGATCCACTGGCTCAGTTCGCGACTGGCCTTGCGCTGTAATAGCTCAAACAGTTCGGACTCTAAATCCGCATTTAGATCGGCATCCGCCAACAGGCCGCGGAAAATATCCACATGGCCGAGATCCAGGTGTACATTTTCTACACCGGCGGTTTTTAAACTTTGCAGAAACAGCTCGATCACTTCGATATCGGCGGCCATGGTGGCTTCACCAAACAGCTCGACACCCAGTGAGATTGGCGTGCGGGATTCCAGCGGGCCACGGGGACGTGTGTGCAGGACTGTGCCCGCATAACAGAGTCGACTCGGGCCTTCGCGACGCAGGCTGTGGGCGTCCATCCTGGCGGCCTGTGGTGTGATATCGGCACGGATGCCCATCATGCGACCACTGAGCTGGTCGGTAATACGAAATGTCATCAAGTCGAGATCGGAACCGGAGCCGCTGAGCAGGGAATCGGTAAATTCAACCATTGGCGGTATAACCAGGTCATAACCCCAGTTGTGATAGAGGTCGAGAAGTTGACGACGCAGATACTCTACTACCTGAGCGCGCTCCGGAAGCACCTCATCAACACCGTCTGGCAGTAACCAACGATCTGCAATTGTCATAGCGGTCTTTAAACCTTTACCTGTAAAACTCTTTGGCATTGAGTGCAATCCACAAGGAATATCCTCAACGCAATAAAAATAATAAGCCGGCGCCAGCGAGCATGCTGAAAAAACCTACTGCGCGCATGGTTCTATCATCAACCGTTGCTAACAGCTGGACCATATTTCGCCATCTGGCTGGAGACAAGAAGGGTATTATTCCCTCTAACACTAGCATCAGGCAGATTGCTGTACCAATATCTTTAAGCACAACCACTCCCCACAATAAGTTTCCCCAAAATCGGCACAAAAAAACCGGGGCGAACCCGGCTTTTTGGATTTTAACAAAGTGCTATCAATGTGTCAGAAATTTTTACATCTAATTATCCAAAAAATAGCCCAATAATCGGCGCAG
>JBMYPM010000183.1:0-3072 GCA_049600275.1 Porticoccaceae bacterium
AGCAGACATTTGTCTCGCAAAAAGGCCTTTTGCAGTGGCCGTTAAAAGGCCGGGTTGCCCATAGCTACGGCAGCAGGCGCAGCGGAACCCTGCGCTGGGAAGGCTGGATGATAGGTGCCAAATCCGGACAGCCGGTGAATGCCGTTCACGATGGCCAGGTGATTTTTTCCAACTACCTGCGCGGTTTTGGGCTATTAATTATTCTTAACCATGGCGATGGTTATATGACCCTTTACGCTCACAATGAAGAGTTATTAAAAGAGACGGGCGACTGGGTGCTAAGCAACGAGACCATCGCTCGCGCGGGGGATAGTGGCGGTCTGGACAAGCCCGCCCTGTATTTCGAAATTCGTAAAAAAGGCCAACCGGCTGATCCAAAAGTATGGTTGGGCAAGCGTTAACGCGGCATTTAACGCGTCAAGGGGAAACCGTCTATGCTAAAAAATTACCTGGCACTATCTGCCACTCTGCTAATCAGTTTTGCACTCTCCGCGCAAACGCCGGCCCCCGCAAAGCCACTGGCGACCGACAACAGCAATGCCGAAAAAGCACAGCCCGAGGCGCGATTACCTCTTCGTGAACTGCGGGTTTTTACCCAGGTATTCGAGCAGATTCGTCGCGGCTATGTTGAAGAAGTGAAAGACACCGAGTTATTGGAAAATGCTATTGCCGGCCTGCTGCTGGAGCTCGACCCCCACTCGGCCTACCTGAATGAATCGGACTATGATGAGCTGCAAGAATCCGCCACGGGTGAATATGGCGGTCTGGGAATGGAGGTGGGTGCGGAGCGCGGACTGATCAAAATTATCTCGCCTATCGACGATACCCCTGCGGCAAAGGCTGGTATAAAAGCTGGAGACTTGATTATCGAAGTCGACGGTGTTCCGGTGCGCGGTATGGCGCTGCAAAAGGCTATCGATAAACTGCGCGGCGAAAAAGGCACCAGTATCGAACTTAAAGTACTGCGCGATAATCAGGAGCTGCCGATTGAATTCACTATTGTCCGGGATATTATCCAGGTCAGTTCGGTGCGCAGCCGAATGCTCGAACCGGGCTATGGCTATGTGCGAATCTCCCAATTCCAAACCAGCTCCGGGGATGACTTTAAAAAAGCGTTGCTGGATCTCAAAAGCCAGGAGACTAATCTTAAAGGGGTGATTGTTGATCTGCGCAATAATCCCGGCGGGCTGGTGCCAGCTTCTGTAGAAATTTCTGGCGCAGTGCTGGACGGCGGCACTGTTGTCTACACTGAGGGTCGCCTGCCCAGCGCCAACAGTACTTACCAGGCTAGCAGTGGCGACCTGCTGGAAGGAATTCCCCTGGTGGTGCTGATTAATGGCGGCAGCGCATCGGCCTCAGAGATCGTCGCCGGGGCGCTTCAAGACCATCGCCGGGCAGCGATTATCGGCACCCAGAGTTTTGGCAAAGGCTCTGTTCAAACAGTGATTCCCCTGGGTGATGGCCGCGCGGTAAAGCTCACCACGGCGCGCTACTACACCCCCAATGGTCGCTCTATCCAGGCGGAGGGAATTGTTCCGGATATTATTGTTGAGCCTGCGGAGATTCGTCGCTATCAACTGCGTGACAGGGTTCGTGAGGAAAATTTGGAAGGGCACTTGGAACAGGCTGGCGACAGCGCTGGCAGCACTGTCGAGCCTGAAGAATATCTTACCGATGACAATCAGCTCTATGAAGCCCTGAATGTTCTCAAGGGCTTCCAGTTATTAAGCAAATAACATTTAAGAGCATCTGTCACTTTTTAAGGGTTCGGTAAACAAATAAAAGCACAAGCGCACCGACAACCGCAGTTACCAGGCTGGCAAAACTAAACTCGCCAGTTGTGCCAATCCCGATAAAAGAGCCCAGCCAGCCACCGACAAAGGCACCGGCTATACCCAGCAATGCGGTGACCACCAACCCGCCGCCATCTTTGCCCGGCATAATATATTTCGCCAAAATACCCGCTATTAGCCCCAATATAATCCATGAGATAAAACCCATACATTTCTCCTTTTAGATAAAGAAAATAAAAAGCCTATGCATAAGCAGGGCTTTCAACCTGGTGCATATGCACATCCTGCTGAGGGAATGGAATAGAAATTCCATTGCTGTCAAAGGCCTTTTTCACTGCCTCTGTCAGGTCAAAATAGACATCCCAGTAGTCGGCGGTATTCACCCAGGGCCGACAGACAAAATTGACACTGCTATCGGCCAACTCAACGACGGCAACAGTAGCTGCAGGAATTTCCAGTACCCGCTTGTCGGCTTTTAAAATACCCTCGATAATTTTTCGAGCACTGTCTATATCATCGCTGTAGCCAATCCCAAAAACCAGATCTACACGCCGGGTATCATTGGCCGAGTAGTTAACTATATTGCCACCAATAACGCCGCCATTGGGCACTATGACTTTCTTATTGTCCGGTGTATTTAGCTCGGTTGTGAAAATCTGGATACTCTGGATAACGCCAGAGGTGCCGGCTATCTCGACAAAATCGCCAACTTTGAAAGGACGAAAAATCAGTAGTAGCACCCCCGCCGCAAAATTCGACAGCGAGCCCTGCAACGCCAAACCAACTGCCAGGCCAGCGGCACCGACAATGGCAACAAAAGAAGCGGTCTGGATTCCCAGCTGACCCAGTGCGGCAATACAGACAAAGGCCAGCAATGTGTAATAGATAATGCTGCCGGCAAAATTGCGTATCGCCGGATCCACCTCGTTTTTCTGCATTAACTTTTCTATCACATTGGAGAGCTTTTTGACGATCCATTTACCGACAACAAAGATCACCAATGCCATTAATATTTTTACCCCGTAAAGAACAACTAATTCCTGTATAAGCTCAAGATTCTCTTCCATTTTTACGTCCTTATTTTTGTAAAGGTTGCACCCATCATATGGAGTGCATTTGATTGACCTCACTTAAGGGTAGTACAGGAAATAAAGTGTTACAGAGAATAAGCTTTTTTGAAAAGGGTAAAGCGCAACGACGAGGTTTGGAGATAGGGGAAGGAATAATAAAAGTAATATATTACAGAACAGGGCGATTGCCGCAGAAGACTCAGATAATC
>JBMYPM010000184.1:0-3054 GCA_049600275.1 Porticoccaceae bacterium
TCATTGGATGGGCCCACATGTAAAAGTGCTCAATGGTGGACGTAGCTCAGTTGGTAGAGCCCCGGATTGTGATTCCGGTGGTCGCGGGTTCAATCCCCGTCGTCCACCCCATTCCCCTGTTTTCTCTCTTTCTATAGAGCTAAATTCTACTGAGCTAAAAAAACACTATTCTTTAAACATAAAAAGGTTGCGTTAAACGCGGCTCAAGCCTATTTTATCGCCCTAAAACAAAAAAATTACAGGTATCAAAATGTCTGCACTTATTCTTGATGGCAAAACGCTCGCCGCGCAAACTGAAGCCGAGCTATCCAACCGGGTTTCCAGAATAAAAGAACAGAGTGGCGGACAGGCACCCATACTGGCGACTATCCTGGTCGGCGGCGATCCCGCATCAGCCACCTATGTAAAGATGAAGCAGAATGCCTGTAAACGTATAGGCATGGAATCAATTGCCGTAGAGATGCCCGAAGAGACCACCACAGAGCAGCTGCTGGAAAAAATTGCCGAACTTAACAGCAACCCCAACTGTCACGGTATTCTTCTCCAGCATCCGGTTCCTGCGCAGATTGATGAACGCGCCTGCTTTGATGCCATCGCCCTGGAAAAAGATGTAGACGGCGTTACCTGTCTCGGTTTTGGGCGTATGGCAATGAATGAGGAAGCCTATGGTTCGGCAACTCCCCAGGGCATTATGCGTATTCTCGAAGGCTACAATATTGAAATGTCCGGCAAGCATGCCGTAGTCGTTGGTCGCAGCCCTATTCTCGGCAAGCCAATGTCACTGATGCTGTTAAATGCCAATGCCACTGTCACTATCTGTCACTCTAAAACCGAAAACCTTCCCGAGCTGATCAGGCAGGCGGATATTCTGGTGGGTGCAGTTGGACGACCTGAATTTATCAAGGCCGAGTGGATTAAAGATGGCTGTGTTGTTGTCGATGCAGGCTATCATCCCGGCGGTGTTGGCGATATTGAGCTGGCACCACTGGTTGATCGTGTAGCCGCCTATACTCCAGTTCCCGGCGGTGTTGGTCCTATGACAATTAACACACTGATTCTGCAATCCGTCGCCGCGGCCGAAAAGAGCCTGCTGTAAACCCAATCAGCGCTTGCTGCTGATCTTTTCCCCCATTGCCGCAATAGATTTGCGCGCATAGGGTTGATCTATAGACCACAGCTGCTCGACGGTTTCCCTGTCGAGAATCTCCCTGTGACTATTGGTACCCCCAGCCAGTCTCAGTGTCTGTTTGGTTCGCAACAGTAACTCTTTGGGTAACTGGCGAATATTAGCGGTAAATTTAAACGCCTCCTCAATAAGGCAATCCGCCTTAACCGATTTCCAGGCCAGGCCCTTCTCAACCGCTTCACCGCCACTGAGTGACTGGGAAAACAGCAGCATTCCCGCCGCCGTATTCCAGTTGGCAAGCTGGCGCAACATCCAGGTATTGCCGCCGCCAGGATGCAGGCCAAGACCAAAGAAGCGCGGCTCAAAGCGCGCAGCTTCGGTAACTAAACGAACATCACAACCCACCGCCAGGTTAAAACCCGCACCCACTGCAGGTCCGTTAACCGCCGCGATAGTTGGCACTGTGCAATTGGCAATACTGAGAAAGCCGCTGTAAATTTTTTCCAGCACCTGGCGATTGGGGGTTAAATCCTTAAGCTCTCCTCCGGCACAGAACACCGCACCAGTGCCAGTCACAATCAGCGCCTTCACCTCTGGATCAGCCTCTGCCTGCCGTACATAATCAACAATCTGGTCACAGACAGACAGGCTGAGTATATTGCGTTTTTCAGGATTATTTAGACTTAGCAAGGCAACATTATCGCGAACTTCAAAAAGGACATTGGGCATAGTTACAATCTCGGCAGTCAGAAAACCTAAGGATAGCAGCACAACGCTTCAAAGGTGATGCGGCTTACCGTATAGTCATCGGAAGATTCTATAGCCAGAAGTCAGTCATGCCTGAAACCTCGACCTTAACAGCCTCGCAACTTGTCGCCCACCGCGGCTATCAAAAGCTCTATCCGGAGAACACTGCGCTCTCGGTTACCCAGGCTATTGATGCAGGCGCCCTGTTTGTAGAGATTGATATCCAGCTTAGTCGCGACCAACAGCCACTGCTCTATCATGATATCAGCCTGCAGAGGGTCAGCGGCTGCCCTGGCAGGGTAACTGATTTAAGTCTCCATGAACTTGAGAATCTCCCAGCCTACGAGCCGGAAAGATTGGGGGAACAGTTTATTAACGAGCCTGTATCATCACTTAAGAAAATGGTTGAGGTTATTCGCCAATATCCGGCTGTAACCCTGTTTGTTGAATTAAAAGAAGAATCTATCGAACAGTTTGGTGCCACCATAATGCTGGCAAAAGTTTGTGAGGTATTGGAGCCAATAAGACAGCATGCAGTGCTGATTAGCTTTGATTACAACATTATTCAAAGTGCCAGAAACCAGGGCTGGCCACAGGTTGGTGTGGTTCTGCGCAGCTGGCGGGATATTCAAAGCCCCCAGGTAAAAGCTATCGCCGGTGAATATACCTTTGTTAATTACGCTATTATTCCAGAGCATAATGACCTGGCCGGTTTAAGCACCAGGCTAGTTGCCTATGAGGTAGGCAGTGTTAAATTAGCAAAACAATTAAGCGCACGCCATGTGGATATGCTTGAGACTTTTAATATTAAGGACTTACTCAATCATAGCGACTAAACTTATAACAACTCTAATTAAGCACGCTAATTAAGCACTCTAAATAACCAGCCCAATAAAAAATAACTGGACCTGTAGATGGAACAAAACTTCGATATTTGTGTAATTGGCGGCGGCATCCAGGGCGCCGGTATTGCACAGGCAGCAGCCCTGTCTGGTCTATCTGTGGCCCTGGTGGAAAAGAGCGACTGGGGTGCCGGCACCTCTTCCAAGTCCAGCAAGTTAATTCACGGTGGCCTGCGATACCTTGAATCATTTGAATTTGGTCTGGTGCGTGAAAGCCTTAAAGAGCGCCGCACCCTGCTTAATATTGCCGGGGATATCGTTAAACCAAACTGGTTTTAC
>JBMYPM010000185.1:0-3053 GCA_049600275.1 Porticoccaceae bacterium
CAGTGCCAGACCAGGGGAAAAGATTGCCATATCGGCAGAGAAGAGGGTTCTGGAAAGCTTTGATCCACTGTTTAACCAGATCACGCTGGAATTGTCAGAAAACCAGCAGCGCTACCTGACTGATCCGGTCGCTTACCACCAGTTTGTCAACCGGGTACTAAAGCCCCTCTGGGATAGCAAATCCACCACCAGCGCGCTGATTGGCAGGACCAGTTTCGAGCAGCTGGCTGATGCCGACAGGATAGCCCTGGTCGAGGCCGTGGACAGCACTTTGCGCCGCTATGCCTTCGAGGGCCTTGAGCGCTATTCGGGGCAGCTGTTCAGGGTTGTCGATGTGGTTGTAAACCAGCGCGCCAGTATGGGCTGGGTTCAAGTATTGATGGAATCCTCACTGATTCCGGATCTGCATCTGGATGTCCTGATCAAGCAGGTCGGTGCAGGTAGCTGGAAGGCCGTTGATGTGCGTTTTAAGGGCATTACCTATGTGGCGGTGAAGAAGCACAAATTTCGCAAGATACTCGAAGAGAGGGGCATACAGGCCCTGATTGACGAACTGCAGGCCAAAAACCGGGAATACTTTACGGATATTTGTGGCCGGGCAGATATTGCCGGCCGGCCTCCCTGTCCAGCCCGGGTGGATAATCATGGCGAATAAGCTTTCAAATGTGCTGCCAATGCCGCCACTGACGGTGGTCAGCGACTATTCACCGGCCGGAGACCAGCCCACCGCTATTAAGGGACTGGTGGAAGGCCTGCAAAATGGCCTTGCCGGCCAGACCCTGCTGGGGGTAACCGGGTCGGGCAAGACCTTTACCGTGGCCAAGGTGATGGAGGCGGTGCAGCGGCCAACCATTGTGATGGCACACAATAAAACCCTGGCTGCCCAACTCTACGGCGAGTTTAAAAGTTTCTTTCCCAATAATGCTGTCGAGTACTTTGTCTCCTACTACGACTACTACCAGCCTGAGGCCTACGTACCTTCCTCTGATACCTTTATTGAGAAGGATGCCGCGGTGAACGCCCATATTGAGCAGATGCGCCTGAGCGCCACCAAGGCGCTGATGGAGCGCCGCGATGTGATTGTAGTGGCGACCGTATCGGCTATTTACGGTCTCGGCGATCCGGAATCCTATATGAAGATGCTTCTGCATCTCTCCCGCGGTGAGAAAATTGACCAGCGGGATATTCTGCGGCGTCTCGCCGAGCTGCAATACAAGCGCAATGATATTGACTTCGATCGCTCCTCTTACCGGGTGCGCGGCGATGTTATCGATGTCTATCCTGCCGACTCCGACTATGAGGCCCTGCGTATCGAACTGTTCGATGAAGAGGTGGAAAACCTCACTCTGTTCGATCCATTGACCGGCGAGGTGCTGCGCAAGGTGCCGCGCTTTACTATTTATCCAAAATCCCATTATGTAACACCGCGCAATACGGTTTTGGAAGCGGCAGATAAGATTAAGGAAGAGCTCGACGAACGCCTTGAGCAGCTGCGCTCGGTGGATAAGCTGGTTGAAGCCCAGCGCCTGGGTGAACGGGTGCGCTACGACACTGAGATGATGCGCGAGCTGGGTTACTGCAACGGTATTGAAAACTATTCCCGCTATCTGTCCGGCCGCCCACCCGGCGAGCCGCCGCCAACCCTGTTTGATTACCTGCCTGATGATGCGCTACTGATTATTGATGAGTCCCATGTGACCGTGCCGCAGATTGGCGCTATGTACAAAGGCGATCGCTCGCGTAAGGAGACCCTGGTCGAGTATGGCTTCAGGCTGCCTTCGGCCCTGGATAACCGCCCACTGCGCTTTGATGAGTGGGAGGGGCTGGCACCGCAGATGATCTTTGTCTCCGCGACTCCCAGTAAATACGAGGCAGAGAATGCCGGCCAGGTTGTCGAGCAGGTGGTGCGTCCCACCGGGCTGCTCGATCCATTGCTGGAAGTGCGTTCGGCACAGACCCAGGTCGACGATTCGCTGTCTGAAATTCGCCAGCGGGTAGCCGATGACGAACGGGTCCTGATTACGGTTTTAACCAAACGTATGGCTGAGGATTTAACCGACTACCTGGCCGAGCACGATGTGCGGGTTCGCTACCTGCACTCGGATGTCGACACCGTAGAGCGGGTTGAGATTATTCGCGATCTGCGCCTCGGTGAGTTCGATGTACTGGTTGGTATCAACCTGTTGCGAGAGGGCCTGGATATGCCGGAAGTCTCCCTGGTGGCTATTTTTGATGCGGATAAAGAGGGCTTTTTGCGCTCCGAGCAGTCGCTGATTCAAACTATTGGCCGTGCTGCCCGCCATGTTAAGGGCAAGGCGATTCTCTATGCCGACAAGATAACCGGCTCTATGCAGAGAGCGATAGACGAGACTGAACGTCGCCGCGCCAAACAGATCGAGCACAATAAAAAGCATGGGATGGAACCCAGGGGGATTAAAAAATCCGTCGCCGATATTATGGAGGGCGCCTACGCCGGGCAGGGTAAAACCAAGCGCGGTAAAAAGGTTGCCGAGGGTCCGGGCAGTTACAATATCTCCACAGATGCGGTGCCGGCTGGCAATATAGCTAAAGAGCTTAAACGTCTCGAAGAGAAGATGTACCAGCACGCCCGCGACCTGGAGTTTGAGGAGGCAGCCCAGACCAGGGACCAGATTGGCAAATTGCGCGAGCAGATGCTGGCGGGTTAATTGTCAGTCGGTTCCTGCCGGTTTTAGTCCCTGTATATTGATCACTATATGGATGCCCTTGGCGCTGTTGACCAGCTGGGAAATTCGAACATCCCCCTGGATGCTCAGGTGTCGATAGGCATCTGTTTCAGAGAGGTCGTAGTAATGGCCCAACAGCACCACTGCATCTTTGAGGGCCAGCGAAACTGCACTGTCCAGGTTCTCGGCTACGGCTGTGGCGACCATCTTACCGGGGGTCTCCATAAACGGGAATTTTACCCCGCAGTTGTCTTTAACATGTACCCGAAAAGCCCCGGTTAGGGCAGTTTCCACTGCTGTTCCGGCCACTTCACCATCCCCCTGCAGAGCATGGCCATCGCCAACGGA
>JBMYPM010000186.1:0-3022 GCA_049600275.1 Porticoccaceae bacterium
CCCAAGCTTTGTGCCCATAAAATGACGGCCTTATGTTGGGTTTTGCGCTATAACTTAGTGTGGCAAGAGGGGTGTCTGTGCCACAGAAAATTCTGTGACCTATAAATCAATTTTATTAATAAAGTTAGTGGCTTGTGGATTATATATTACAAGTGTGTTTAGAATTCCACATCTTGAGTGACATTGATGGCGCTTAGGGCGTTAAGTGGTTTTAAAGTGGTGAAAATATGGATGTTCAGGGCCTTAAAGTGCTCGTCATAGACGACAGCAACACAATTCGGCGCACAGCGGAAACACTGCTGGCAAAAGCGGGTTGCGCCGTTTCCACAGCTTCAGACGGTTTTGACTCTCTGGCCAAAATTGTCGATACCAATCCCGATATTATTTTCGTCGATATCATGATGCCGCGACTGGATGGTTACCAGACCTGCGCGCTGATCAAAAACAATCCCGAATTCAAATCTATCCCGGTCATTATGCTCTCCAGTAAGGATGGTCTTTTTGATAAGGCCAAGGGGCGCATCGTCGGTGCGGATGACTATCTGACAAAACCATTTGGTCGAGCAGAACTGCTCGATGTGCTGGACAAATATATTCAAAATTAAAAAAGGACTTAGAGGTTGATCATGGCAAAAATTTTGATTGTGGACGACTCCCCCACAGAGACTTACAAGCTGACAAATATTCTTGAACGCAATGGATTTTCGGTTCTCTCTGCGGACTCCGGCGAGCAGGGGGTCAATCTGGCAAAAGATGAGCAGCCTGATGTGGTGTTGATGGATATTGTGATGCCGGGACTCAATGGATTTCAGGCCACCCGTCAATTGAGCCGCAGCAAAGAGACCAAACATATCCCGGTCATTATTGTCACCGCGAAAAATCAGCAGACAGACCAGGTCTGGGGTGAGCGCCAGGGTGCCAAAGCCTATCTGGTAAAGCCCATCGATGAGAAGCAACTGGTCTCGGCGATCAGCGCCGTACTCAACTAGGAATTGAGGCGATGGCCAAGGATCTTTTTGCAGTTATCAGCAGTGTCGCCAGCCGTTTCGGCAAGGCGGCATACGGCTTGCCAGCGCAGAAGGAAATAGTCGAAACCCGCAAACTGGTGGAATTTTCCCTGCTCGGTGAGAGCTATGTTATGCCGCTGAATGAGCTAAACGAGGTGCTGGAAGTTCCCGAGTGCACAAAATTGCCAAGGGTTAAGTCTTGGGTTCGCGGGCTGGCAAATGTTCGTGGTCGATTACTGCCGGTAATTGACCTGGCAGATTTCCTCGGTGGCTCTCTGGCCGGTTCGGTTCGAGATCAACGGGTGGTGGTACTGGATATGGATGGCATCTATGTAGGCTTAATAGTAGATGCTGTTCACGGCATCAGGTCCCTGGCCATAGATAATTACAGTGAAACTCGCAACAACGGACCACTGGTTCACTTTGTTGAAGGCAGCTTCAGCGAGGAAGATAAACAATTACCACTTTTTTGCGCCCATAAACTGATACAGGACAGTCAGTTTATGAGTGTCTCGGTCTAAAAAGGATGTAGATAAAAAGGACTGTCTACAGCAACTGGTTGCAGAAATACTGGCCGGGAAATAATCAATCTGGAGGATTATATGAAAGAACACAGCGGGAAAGGATCGCCATTTCGAACCTTAATAATTGTACTGGGTATTGCCTGTATTCTGGTTGGCGCCTTCAGCGCCATCGAGGTTAACCGGCATGAGGCAAATGACCAGAGCAACATTCAAAGTATTGCCAATCTGCGGGTAAATGCACTGAGAATTACCCAGCTGGCAGAGGATGCCAGTGCCGCCAATGAGGCCGCTTTCGATTCCCTTGAGGTTCTTAACAGCCAGATGATGAATGCCTGGCGACAGCTGCAGAAGCGTCTCTCCGATCAGGGTGAAATCTCCCGGCCACAGATTCAGTCAGTAGCAGACAGCTGGAGTTCGGTCAGCGACAAAATGAAGCTGCTGGCAGATAACCGCGAGACAGTCCTGTTTGTCTCGCAGGTCGCGAGTGAACTCAACGCCAAGCTGCCCCTGGTGCAGGACAACTCTGGGCAGGTAGTAGATATATTGATCGCCCAGTCAGCACCTGCCGGGCAGATCGCTATAGCCCAGGAACAGCTGTGGCTAATTGAGCGAATTGGACGAAATATTGACAAGATGATCGCCGGCAGTGGCGATGCCAATGTGGCGGCGGACCAGTTTAAAAGTGACTCCAATGTTTTCCGCGACACCCTGGACTCAATGAAGAATGGAAACTTTATTCTCGGCATTACCAAGGTCACGGACAGAGAGGCGTTAGCCAGTATCGACCAGATCCAGGAATCATTTGATGTGGTCGCAAACGATATAGATCGTATCTATGAATCCGCCGATGACCTCTCGGTTGCCCGCAACTCCTCCACCGCACTGTTAGGCGATGTACCAGCACTGCTGACAAGGTTTGATACCCTGGACAATACTGTCGCCGCACTCAACACCTCGGACAAACGAATCTTCAGCAATTTCACAACCCTTATAGCGGTGGCCGGATTTTTCGCCACACTGGTGATGTTGGGCTTTATCAACTTCCGCACCACCAGACGCAACCTGGTGGAATCCGAGCAGATCAAGGACAAAAACCAGCAGGCAATTCTGCGCCTGCTGGATGATATCTCCGATCTGGCGGACGGTGACCTGACGGTACAGGCAACGGTAACTGAAGACTTTACCGGAACCATTGCCGACTCGATTAATTTTGCTATTGCCGAGCTGCGAAGTTTGGTGGAAAACGTTGCCAGCTCCTCAGTCAAGGTAACGAGCGCAGCGGATGCCACCAGGGCAACATCACTGCAATTGGCTGAGAGTGCCGAACAACAGGCCCAGGAAATTGCCGGCGCCTCGGCAGCGATTAATGAAATGGCCATCACCATCGACCAGGTATCTTCCAACTCTTCCGAGTCCGCAGCGGTAGCAGAGCGATCTGTATCCATTGCAAAAAATGGTGCCCAGCTGGTGCGCAATACCATTGAGGGCATG
>JBMYPM010000187.1:0-2994 GCA_049600275.1 Porticoccaceae bacterium
TTAAATTCAACGGCCACTGCATCTATGCTGTCAATGCTGGTGCCGGACATCAGTCCCAGGTAAATATTTGCGCTGTTCATTAGTGGCGCCTAGTTGGCACTGGCGGTGCCGCTATTAATATCAGTAGTAGCACTGCTGCCGGCAAAAGTACTTGAGCCGCCGGACTGTGCCAGTTGTTTCAGCATCGGCTGGGTGGCTGTTTGAAACGCTGCCAGCTCAGCTTTTGGAATTGGGTTGGCCTGGGGCAATTTAACGGTGCGCGGATTGCGGTGAACACCGTTAACTAAAAATTCATAGTGCAGATGGGGGCCGGTTGCATAGCCGGTTGAGCCGACTGTGCCAATCAACTGGCGCTGGCGAACGGTCTGTCCCTTGCGAACTTTTTTCTTATGCAGGTGAACGTACTTGGTAATGTAGGTCTGGCCGTGCTGGATAAAGACATAATTACCGTTGGGTTTGCTGTAGCCGGCGGCGATTACTTTGCCATCGCCGGCAGCATAGACTGGCGTGCCCCTTGGTGCGGCATAATCCACGCCGCGGTGGGCTTTAATTTTTTTATGGATAGGGTGTTTGCGCTTCAGGTTAAATCCCGAGCTAATGCGAAAGATATCCAGCGGTGTGCGCAGGAAGGCTTTGCGCATACTCAGTCCCTCTGGGGTGTAATAATTGGTTACGCCCTGGTCATTGGTGTAGCGCACCGCCTGGTAGGTTTTGCCGCGATTGGTAAAGGTGGCAGCAATAATGTTGCCGACACTTAATTTTTCGCCCTCGAGAAAGTGTTCTTCAAAGAGCAGCGAAAATGAATCGTCTTTGCGGATATCGAAAACAAAGTCGATATCCCAGGCGAAAATATTGGCCAGTTCCATAATCAGCTTGTCTGGCAGATCCGCGTCCAAGCCTGACATATAGAGAGAGTCGACAATAACGCCCTCGCGGTAATTTAATAATGTATCTGGCTCCAGTATCCGTTCCTCAGAGCTGTAGCTCTCACCATCACGGGTAAACACGCGGCTGACCAGTTTGGACTGGATATGATGCAATTCCTGAAGCTGCCCGGCGTTGTCGACACCAAAGCGGAACATTTCTCCGGGGTAAAGATTGCGCAGTAGCTTGCCATCCTCAGATGAAGAGACCTGGTAGACATCTATTGCCGTGAGCTGTGCACGGCTAAATAAAGTAGACAGACTGTCGCCGGAGTGGACTTTTTGTTCGCTCCACTCAAGTGCTGGCGCTACCTCTTCAACAGGAGTTGTCGGCGGTTGGGCAGCTACTGGAATTATTAAAGGCTCTGCAACCTGGCGGTTGGCTTCAGCATCGCTAATCGGGTAGAGGGCTACAGCCAGCAGACAGCAGCCAATGGCCGAGGCCATAATTAGATGGTGTCGTGGAAAGTCCCTGAGAATGGAATGCAGAAAACTAACCGTTTTGTGCACTTTATTCATTGCCATAAATAGTCAATGCTTTGTGATTTTCGCAAGTTTAGCTCAATAAATTAACAAGTTACAGAGACAGGCTCGTGCTTTTCGGCAGCTAGCAGAGGGCCAGAAGTGAAGGCTACTATATAAGTAGGTGAGAAAATCTTGTATTTGCGCCCTCAATGTGTAGAGTTGGCGCTCCTAATTAGTGACCAGTGAAAACAGCCCCAATGAAACAAAGTGGTAGTCAGTTAATCAATCAATTGCGCCAGCGTGGCCTTGTCGCGCAGGTGTCTGCGGAAGAAGAATTAGAAACCCATCTGGATGAGCCCCGTGTGCTCTATTGTGGTTTTGACCCGACGGCAGACAGCTTGCATCTTGGCCATCTTGTGCCGCTGCTTGTCTTAAAACGTTTCCAGGAAGCTGGCCACAGGCCGATTGCCCTGGTGGGCGGTGCCACTGGATTGATTGGCGATCCGAGCTTTAAGGCTGCTGAGCGCAAGCTGAATACCCCGGATGTAATTTCCGGCTGGGCGGATAGGATTAAAAGCCAGGTCAGCCAGTTTATCGATTTTGACTGTGGCGAAAACTCGGCAATTGTCGCCAATAACCTGGACTGGACCGCCGAGATGTCTGCGCTGGAATTCCTCCGCGATGTGGGCAAGCATTTTTCAGTTAACAATATGATCAATAAAGAGTCGGTAAAGCAGCGCCTGGATCGGGAGGGCACCGGTATATCCTTCACCGAGTTTTCCTATGCCCTTTTACAGGGGATGGACTTTGCTGAGCTCAATCGCCGTTTCGACTGCACTATGCAGGTGGGTGGTAGTGACCAGTGGGGCAATATAGTAGGTGGTATAGATTTGGCGCGGCGACAGAATAAGGCCCAGTGCTTTGCATTGACCGTGCCTTTAATTACCAAAGCCGACGGTACAAAGTTTGGTAAAACCGAAGCCGGTGCAGTCTGGCTTGATCCGAATAAGACTTCCCCGCTAGCGTTTTATCAATTCTGGTTAAATGTAGCGGACGCAGATGTATATAAGTTCCTGCATTATTTTACTTTCCTCTCTATAGAGGAGATAAGAGCGATTGAAGAAGCCGACCGACAGGCTCAGGGCCGGCCACAGGCGCAAGCCGTGTTGGCCAGAGAGGCGACCAGGCTGGTTCATGGTGAACAGGGTCTGGCTGCTGCGCTGCGAATAACCGAGGCGCTGTTTAATGGTGAGCCCGACCAGTTGTCCGAGAGGGATTTTGAGCACTTGCGTTTAGATGGGATGCCCTCATCCGAACTCAGTGATGCAGATTTGGTGGATAAGCCGATAACCAATCTGTTGACTGATTGCGGAATGGCCAGAGCGGGTCGCGAGGTAAAAGATGCCCTGGGGCGCAATTCGGTGTTTATTAATGGCATTTCCAGGGGCGCTGAAGACAATATGAGAGCGGCTGAATGCTTTGCGTCTGAGCATGCACTTTTTGGTCGTTTCTTTCTTGTCCGTCTCGGCAAGAAGAAATACCACCTTTTCGAGCGGCTTTAGACGCTTTTTTGGCCACTTTTTAGGCAGTCTGAAAATAATTTTAA
>JBMYPM010000188.1:0-2967 GCA_049600275.1 Porticoccaceae bacterium
ACGGGCGCATTTTACAAGCCGGAAAGTGGTCGGGGATGAGGGATTTGAACCCCCGACATCCTGCTCCCAAAGCAGGCGCGCTACCAGACTGCGCTAATCCCCGAATGTCTTACCATGCGGTCTCTTTCGAGAGCGCGCATAATACTGACCAAGCAGGTTTGCGTCAATCCGAAATTAACATCTTGATAAGTTTTTTCTCAATAGAGCATGCAGATATAAAATGCCCGCATAACTGTTGCCGCGCAAGTGGCGCTTTTTAAGCCTGTATTCCCCGGTGATCTGCTGACATACTTGGTGCACCAACTCGATAAATTGATATCTATGATCCAGCCTGACAACAGCTGCCCCCTCTGTAATTCCCCGGAGACAAATCATTTCTGCAGGGACAGGCTGCGGGATTACCTGCGCTGCGACTGCTGCGGGTTGGTATTTGTGCCTAAACAATTCCACCTTTCTCCTGAGCAGGAAAAGGCGCAATACGACCTCCATGAAAATAATCCGGATGACCAGGGCTATCGCCAGTTTCTCAGTCGCCTGGCCGATCCGCTACTCGAGCGGCTGCCACCTGGAAGCATGGGGCTGGATTTTGGCTCGGGCCCAGGTCCCTGTCTATCGTTAATGCTCGAGGAGCAGGGGCACAGTATGGCGGTCTACGATCTCTACTATGCGGATAACCGGGCGCTGCTTGAGGGCGAGTATGATTTTATTACAGCGACGGAAGTGGTTGAGCATCTATCCCAGCCTGTAAAAGAGTTGCAGCGGCTGTGGGGAATGCTCAGGCCCGGCGGTTACTTGGGGCTTATGACCAAGCTGGTGGCGGACAGGAATAAATTTGCCAGCTGGCACTATAAAACTGATCCCACCCATATCAGTTTTTTCTCACAGCAGAGCTTTGAATATCTTGGCCAGCAGTGGGGCTGTTCGCCGCTGTTTATCGGTGCCGATGTAATTATTTTTCGCAAGCCCCAAGAATAGAATCCCGGGCACTGATAAACGCCTGCACCGAGCGCTGAATATCCTCTGCTGATGTTGCCCAGGAACAGAGGCTGATACGAATAACTTTTTTGCCATCCCATAGCGAGCCGCCCACCCAGCACTCCCCGGAGTCCTGGATTGCTTCCATTATCGACTGGGTTAAATGGTCCTCTGCAGAGGGTGAAACAATTACCTGGTTAAAGACCACATCGTTGAGAATCTCGAAGTTTGCCTCTTTCAGTTGCCTGGCAAAGGCTAGCGCCTGGTGATGCAGGCCAGCGACCAGTTCATCGACCCCATTGCGGCCGAGATACTTTAGGGCGGCCCATAATTCGATAGCCCTTGCACGACGTGACATTTCCGGGGTGTAGAGCATTCCGTCACGACTCTCACTGTAGCAAGATGTCAGATAGGCACCGGTTGCCTGCAATGCACTTACCAGGGCTTCTTTATCCCGACAGAGTAATATACCGCTGTCATAGGGTGTATTAAGGGTTTTATGGCCATCCACAGACCAGGAATGGGCTTTATCCATACCCATTGTCAGGTGCTTTAATTGTTCAGTGCCGCCAGCCCATAGACCAAAGGCGCCATCTATATGCACCCAGGCACCGACTGCATTGGCCTTATCACAGATCTGCCCAAAGGGGTCAAAGGCGCCGGAGTTCACATTGCCGGCCTGCAGCAAAACAATACAGCTGCTGTCTAACGGCGGCATTTTCTCGGGGACAATACGTCCCTGGTTATCCGCTTCCACCCATTCGATATTGTCTATGCCAAAGCCGAGCAGGGCGATTGCTTTTATTACCGCACCATGGGTTTGGCGGCCGGCAATAATCCGAATGGGCGGTGCGCCATTGTGTCCCTGCTGGTTAAAGTCCCAGTTATGGTTCTTATAGATGCGATAGCGAGCTGCGGCCAGACCACAGAATATTGCCGAAGAAGTGCCGCTGACAAAACCGGCGACTGTGCTGTCGGGAAGCCCAAACAGTTCTTTCAACCATTGCTCGCAGACCTCTTCAAGCTTTGCAGTTATCGGGGACATCACTTGCAGTGCGGTATTTTGATCCCAGAAATCTGTGAGCCACTTGGTCGCCAGGGTTACCGGAAGAATGCCGCCATTTACAAAACCAAAATAGCGGCCGCCGGTCTGTGATACAGATGCGGGGGAGCCGTATTTATGGAGTTGCTCAAGGATTGCACCGGGGTCCCCCATAGCGCCGGGGAGCTCTTCAATAAAGTTATCCAGATTTGCTATCGCCTCGGCTGAGGGATATACGTTGCGCTCTGTGGCGCCGTCTGCGTAGTCAAAGGCATAGCGCTGTGCCTGCTCGAAAAGGCCTTTGTGTTGCTGCTCCTGATGCATTTTTTTTCGCAAATTCATAACAATAACTCCAAGGCAAAAAGCAGATACGCTCAGTCGCAGTAAAACATAGACTATGCTTTTAACCAAGATAGAATAACAGCCAATTATTCAACGATTACCAAGGAAATATACCGCTATGTATCAAGGAAAAACCCTGAGTCTCGCGCAGATAGAAAATGGTTTTGTAGAACTAAATTTTAATAACCAGACTGGTTCCGTTAATAAGTTTAACCAGCAAACTCTCGCCGAGCTGAGAGAGGCGGTTGATATTCTCAAGACCTGCGCCGATATAAGAGGGCTGTTGCTGACCAGCAGTAAGTCGGTGTTTATTGTCGGGGCTGATATCACTGAATTTAAACAGATGTTCTCTGCCAGCAAAGAGGTATTTATCCAGGCGTCCCAGACCGTGAATAGCCTCTTCTCGGAAATTGAAGATCTGCCTTACCCGTCAGTTGCCGCGATTAATGGCTTTGCCCTGGGTGGTGGCTTTGAGATTTGTATGGCTTGCGACTCGAGGGTTATCTCCTCTCAAGCTGCGGTTGGCTTGCCAGAGACCAATCTGGGCATTTTACCCGGCTGGGGTGGTTCAGTGCGCCTGCCGCGACTGGCTGGTATGTTTGCTGGAA
>JBMYPM010000189.1:0-2959 GCA_049600275.1 Porticoccaceae bacterium
TGGTTGGGGCTGTGGAAATCGGAGCCGCAGGAGGCCTCAAAGCCCATATCCCGGCACAGGCGCGCCATATCTCGAGTCACAGAGGGTACTTGGGATCCGGAGATAACTTCCATGGACTCACCGCCCGCCGCCTTAAAATCGGCCAGTAACTCGATTAATTTGGTTCTTGTCAGTTTGTATTTGGTTGGGTGGGCGAGTACAGCAACACCGCCGGCATCTCGAATCCAGCCAATAACCGTTTCAGGGTTTGCCCACTGATCTTTGATATCGCCAGCCTTGCCAGCGCCCAGGTAGCGTTTAAAGGCCTGCTGGATATTGCTGACGGCGCCGATCTCTACCAGGTGTTGGGCAAAGTGCGGGCGCCCTATCTGCTCTGGCCCAGAGGCAAATGACAGGGCTCCTGCCAGGCAATCTTTAAAACCAAGGCGCTCAAGTTTGTCGGCAATTTTTTCCGCTCTGTCTCGCCTGGCACTGGACTGTTTTTTAACGGCTTCAAGAATTGATGGAGAAGAAAGGCCAATATTGAGTCCAACTATATGAACCCCACGCCGATTCCACTGGCTGGAGAGCTCGATACCGGGAATAAGCTGAATAGAACTATAAGCCTGGTTGAGCTGTTGATAGGCGTCGAGGGTGTCGTGATCTGTGATTGAGAGCATATCGATCTCTCGCTCCTGGGCGAGATCGAGAAGTTCTGGGGGACTCAGCGAGCCATCCGAGGCTGTAGTGTGGCAGTGAAAGTCTATATTCATGGTCTGAACGAAAAATAATAATAGCTATTGTAACAGGCTAACCCAACTATATACTGACATTATGATCGAGCCCATATCCGATATTCAAAAGACTCATGTGGAAGCTGCTACCGCAAGCTATATAAAGCTTGCAGCGGGATTATATGACCGCAAGTTTGATCCAATTCCCGTGCACTTTGACCTTAAGGGCAAGTGTGCCGGAATGTATGAGGTCAAGGGTAAGTCACGGCGCATTCGCTATAACCCCTGGCTGTTTGCCAAGTACTACGAAGAGAGCTTGAGCAACACGGTGGTTCACGAGGTCGCTCACTACCTGGTGGACTGCATGTACGGCCTGCGGCGGGTAAAGCCCCACGGCCATGAGTGGAAATCGATTATGCTGGACTTTGGCGCGCGACCAAAGGCGACCGGGGACTATGATTTAACCGGTATTCCCATGCGCCAGTACACAAAATATGCCTACAAATGTGGCTGTCGCACCCACCAGTTAACCAGTGTGCGGCACAAAAGAATTGTCCAGCGCGGTTACCAGTACCGCTGCCAGTACTGCCATAGCTTTATTGAATCCGATTTGGCGTCCAACGGATGAGCCAGTGGTATGTCTACATAATCCGCGCCACCGACCAGTCGCTTTATACAGGTATAACCACTGATGTGGAGCGGCGTTTTGCCGAGCATCAAAGTGGGCGAGCCGGGGCCAAATACTTCCGCGGGCGCAGCCCGGAACAGCTGGTGTTGGTTGAGTCCGGCCATGATCGCAGTAGTGCCAGCATTCGCGAGGCGCAAATCAAGAAACTCTCCCGAGAGCAAAAGCTTCAGTTAATCGGCTAATAATCGCTGTAATTTGAATGTAACCAGACAATTGTATATACAATTGTTTCTTTACTCCGTGCAAATATTCCTGTAATTTTCCCTATTGAAACCCCTTTTTTATATGACTTAGCAGGTAAAAGCATTACATCTGCTTTGAATAATAATTGTATATACAGGTATATAATATATACATACTAAAGGTATATTATTGATGAGTCAGCCAACCCCTTCAGCTATCTATTCACTGCCACGCTACGCGCAGATAAAAGCCTATATCAAGAACCAGGTTGAATCTGGCCAGTGGAAGGTCGGCGAGCGCATTCCCTCTGAAAACCAGATATCCCAGGACTTTGAGGTTAGCCGTATGACTGCCCGTCGTGCGGTACAGGAGTTGGCAGAGGAGCACATGCTGCAGCGGGCGCCTGGGCTGGGCACCTTTGTTGCAGAGCCCCAGGCAGCTGCGCCGGTGTTGGAAATTGCTGATTTGACCCGGCAGTTTAACCACAGCAACCCCGAGTACAGTAATCGTATCCTGGCTCTTCGCGAGGTCGCCGCGGAGAAAAATATAGCATCAGTGCTGGGTGTTAATGAGGGCGATCAGCTGTTTCACTCAATTGTTGTTCACTGCCGGGACTCTGCAGCAGTTCAGTGGGAGGAGTGCTATGTAAATCCCCTGATGGCACCGGCCTACCTCAAGCAGAATTATTCCAGAGTGACACCCCAGGCCTACCTTAACTGGGTTGCTGCAGCGACCAGGGTTGAGCACCAGGTGCAGTCGGTGATGCCCGATGTTGAAATTACCGGCGCCCTGGGCCTGCAGACAATTAGCAGCTGCCTGAAAGTAAGTCGCCGCAGTTGGCGCAGAGAAAAGGTTGTCAGTGTCTGCAAGCTTATCCACCCGGGCAGCTATTCACTGGGCGCGGAATTGATTATTTAAGGCATAAATTTGATGGCGAAAATAAAGGTTATCCAGTGAAAAAAATTGCCCTGTTTGTCGATGTACAAAATATCTATTACACGGTTAGGGAGCAGTTTTCCTGTCACTTTAATTATCGTGAACTGTGGCGACGGCTCGGTGAGCAGGGCGAGATTGTAATGGCAAATGCCTATGCCATTGAGCGCAATGATCCAGGCCAGAAAGGCTTTCAGCAGGTGCTGCGAGAAATTGGTTTTGATGTGAAATTAAAGCCCTATATTCAGCGCAGCGATGGCTCAGCCAAAGGCGACTGGGATGTGGGCCTGGCAATTGATGTTATGGAATGTGCTGCCAACCCCGACCAGCCGGTGGACAGTATTGTCCTGTTATCAGGGGATGGTGATTTTGATCTACTGCTTGAGCGGGTAAAAAATAACTATGGCCTAGAGTCGACGGTGTTTGCTGTTGAGGCATTAAC
>JBMYPM010000190.1:0-2945 GCA_049600275.1 Porticoccaceae bacterium
CTGCTCAACTGATTGTTAATTTTTCCCTGCCTCTCTATTTGCCGTTTGCGGGCTGCACTGATGCGCTGCTGTATCTGCTGGTTGGATTCTCCTTTAACCCGGGTTCGCTGATTTAACAGTTCGCGGTTTTCAATTTTTGTCACCTGTACCTGCAGGTCTATTCGATCCAGCAGGGGGCCGGATATTTTGCTGCCATAGCGCTTTACCTGGTCGGGGGTGCAGCTGCAGCGCTGGCTGCCCAGATAGCCGCAGGGGCAGGGATTCATGGCGGCAATCAATTGAAAGCTGGCGGGGTAGCGCGACTGGGCGGCAACCCTGGAGATCATTATCTCGCCAGACTCCATAGGTTCCCTGAGTACTTCTAATACCCGTCGGGAAAATTCCGGCAGTTCATCGAGAAACAGTACACCCTGGTGGGCCAGTGATATCTCTCCAGGACGGGGTGTGCTGCCACCGCCCACCAGCGCTGCAGCTGAGGCTGTATGGTGAGGGGCGCGAAATGGTCGCGACCAGATCTGCGGCCTCAATCCTTTGCCGGCCACCGAGTAAATAGCGGCAACCTCAAGGGCCTGCTGGTTTGTAAGTGGTGGCAGGATACCGGGAAGGCGGCTGGCGAGCATGGTTTTACCGGTTCCGGGTGGGCCGTAAAACAACAGGTTGTGGCCGCCGGTGGCAGAGATCTCCAGTGCCCGCTTGGCATGGTGTTGGCCGATTACCTCATTGAGTTCATTATCTGGTGTTTTATTGGGTTGGTTATCTGCCGGTTGGTTGGGCGATTGGCTGCTCTGGGGTTCCAGGGATTGTCGCTGATGAAAATGGGCGGAGATTTCCAGCAGGTGCCTGGCAGGCAGGATTGACAGGTTGCTTACCAGTGCTGCCTCGGGGGCATTATCACTGGCGATAATGAGTTGTTTGCCGTGATCTGCACAGGCCAGCGCTGCGGGAAGCACTGCATCGACAGGGCGAATTTCTCCGGACAGCGCCAGTTCGCCGATAAATTCATAGTCTTGCAGCTGATCGCGGGGCAGTTGGTCGGAGGCGGCGAGGATGGCAATGGCAATAGCTATATCAAAGCGGCTGCCCTCTTTGGGGAGTTCGGCCGGCGCCAAATTAACGGTGATGCGCCTGGCGGGAAATTCAAAGTGAGAGTTGATAATGGCACTGCGCACGCGGTCCTTGCTCTCCTTTACCGCTGTTTCCGGCAGGCCGACCAGATGAAAGCCGGGCAGGCCGTTGGAGAGGTGCACTTCAATGGATACCAGGGGCGCGTTGATCCCCAGTTTGGCCCGAGTGTAAACCTGGGCTAATGACATAACATACCTCCCTGTATGTTGTTCATGGCAGTGTCCGTTACTGCCCTGTAGTTACTGCCTGTCGGTCAGTTGCTGGATGGTTTCTTCAAGTTCGGCAATCTGCTGTTCGAGGGCATCAAGTTTTTCCCGGGAGCGGGTCAGTACTGCCTGTTGTGTATCAAATTCTTCCCTGGTCACCAGATCCATCTTTTGCAGTGCACTGGTTAGGGCCGATCGAACCTGCAACTGCATTTCATCCCCCAATGCCTGGGCACCGGGCGCAAAGGCCTGGTTAAACTGTTGTATTAGCTGGCTGACTATATTGTCCTGGTTGAAATTCCCCTGATTCAAGTGCCTCTCTCCTGTAGGTGTGTATTTTGTTGCAAGGCAGTTTAACAAATTGCACCTTGTTGCCCCATAGTTTCGCCGGTTCTGTGATCTGTATTTACGGAGCTGTCCAAAATGGTGCGTTTTTTTAAATGGCTAATTCGAATAACGCACTATTTTGGTTCTTAAAGGCCTTTGTGCCGCAAAAACCCCTTTAAATTCTCTAAAAATAAAAGTTGGCACGGTAAATGCATTTCCTAAGGCGCAACACAAGAAAAACAAAATCCACTTTTTTTAAATTTAATGTATCTTGGGAGATCATTATGAAATTTGCTAAATCTGCTTTACTTGCTGCAACTATGTTTACTGCAGTATCTGCTTCTGCTGTTGAAGTATCTGGCAACGTTGCACTTGGTTCAGACTACTTTTTCCGCGGTATCGATCAGGCTGGTGGACCAGCTATCTCTGGCGGTTTTGATGCCAGCTTTGAAAACGGTGTCTACGTTGGTACTTGGGCTTCAAGTGTCGATTTCAGTGGCGGTGTAGAGCTTGACTACTACGTTGGTTACGGCGGTGCTTTCTCTGATGACGTTAGCTACGACCTCGGTTACATTTCTTACGGCTACCCACAGGGTCCAGAATCTGAAGAATTCGAAGAATTCTACGGCAGTGTTTCTTTCTCTGACGCAACAGTAGGCTTTGCATTATCTAACGACTACTACGCTTCAACTGGCAGCTCTACTTATGTTTACGTTCAGTACGGTGTTGAGCTTAGCGAAGATTACGCTCTGGGCTTCCACTACGGAACTATGAGTGCAGACGATCCAGCAAACGAAGCTGACGATTACGCTGTTTCATTGAGCACTGAAGCTGCTGGCCTTGGTTTTGACCTGAGCTGGGTTGATTCCTCTGAGTCTGGCGGTCTGTTTGCTGACAATGAGTTCATCCTAACTGTTTCAAAATCTTTGTAATTTGCAGTACGAAGTCTTTATACAAAGCGGGTGGCTTCGGCCACCCAACCCTTAAGGAGAAATAACATGAAACTGATAACAGCAATTGTAAAGCCTTTCAAACTCGATGAAGTTAGAGAAGCTTTGGCTGACCTTGGTGTTGCCGGTGTGACTGTAACAGAGGTTAAAGGATTTGGCCGTCAAAAAGGGCACACAGAGCTATATCGTGGTGCTGAATATGTGGTTGATTTCCTCCCTAAGGTCAAATTGGAAATCGCCCTTGCAGATGAAATGGTCGATAGCGCTGTTGAAGCTATTACCAATGCTGCACAAACCGGGAAAATCGGCGATGGCAAGATTTTCATTTCTACACTTG
>JBMYPM010000191.1:0-2934 GCA_049600275.1 Porticoccaceae bacterium
AGCTTGGTGGCCGTCACCGGCACCACCTCATCGGCAAACAGTCCGGCCTCCTGAGCCGCCGCCGTACGCGCCTGGGACATAACCGCATATTCATCCTGGGCTTCACGAGAGATACTGTAGCGCTTGGCTACCGTCTCTGCCGTATCCAGCATCGGCATATGAATCAGCGGGGTATGCTTGATTGCCAGGGGGTCAACTAAACGGTGGGCATTAAAATGCTCATTCTGGATCAGGCTTACCGACTCACAGCCACCGGCAACAATCACCTGGGAACCATCATTAGTAATATTATTAGCACCGATAGAAATCGCCATCAGGCCGGATGAGCACTGGCGATCCACAGTCATACCCGAGACCGTCACCGGCAGACCGGCAGCCATCGCCGCCTGGCGACCCAGATTCATGGTCTGGGTCCCCTGCTGCATAGCCGCACCGATAATGCAGTCATCAATTTCCGCCGGGTCAACACCAGCGCGCTGGATAGCGGCATTAATTGCGTAAGAGCTCATAGTAGGTGATTCAAGATTGTTGAATGCACCGCGAAATGCCCGGCCAATTGGGGTGCGGGCAGCGGAAACAATAACGGCTTCTTTCATAATAAATTCCTTAGTAATTTGGTTAACAGCCAATCAGCCCTGCAGAGCAGCCATCGCCTTCATAACAAACTTCTCGGTCTGCTTGGCACCGGATTCCAGCGCTTTGTGATCGGAGATATCCGCCAGCTCATCCCATTTAGCCCTGATCTCCTCGGGGTTTTGCCTGTCTGCAGGAACAAAGATGCCATCGCTCTCATACATACTGGCCGTAGCGTAACCACCGGCACCGGCACAGAGAATTGTTCGGGTTGGCGCATTTTCATCGCAGAGAACCAGGGCCCCAGCCGTTACAGATTCAGGGGTAAGCATGGCCAGCACTGGTGGCGGTAACAAATCTTCGGTCATACGGGTGCCGGCAGTGGGTGCCAGCGCATTGATATGAATATTGTTCTTGCCACCTTCGAGAACCAGGGTATTCATAAAGCCCAGCAGAGCCATCTTTGCCGCACCATAATTGGACTGGCCAAAGTTTCCGTACATACCGCTGGAAGAGGTGGTCATCAGGATACGTCCGTAGTTCTGTTCCCGCATAATGTCCCAGACTGCCTTGGTGCAGTTAACCGACCCCATCAGGTGGACATCCATCACCAGCTTAAAGTCGGCCAGATCCATCTTGCTAAAGCTTTTATCACGCAAAATACCGGCATTGTTAATCAGGATATCAATACGCCCCCACCTGGCCATCGCCTGGGCAACCATATCCTCCACTTCTTCGAAATTGGCAACATTGGCGCCATGGGCAAAAGCTTCGCCACCTGCCGCTTCAATAAGGGCAACCACCTCCATCGCCGCATCGGACGATGCGCCGGTACCATCTCGGGCACCCCCAAGGTCATTGACCACAACTTTGGCGCCGCGCTCGGCCAGCGCCAGCGCATGGGAGCGACCCAGTCCATTACCTGCACCGGTGACAATTGCTACTTTTCCTTCAAAATTAATGCTCATTATTAGCCTCTTAAATTGGTACTGCTTATTATTTTATTTAGCCATCTGAACGGATAACCATTCAGCGACCAGCGCAGGTTTCTCAACGCCTTCAATCTCAACCGTCACCTCAATTTTAAAATCGAACTGACCGGGACGCTTTTCATTGATATCGAGAATTGTGGCATGACCGCGAATTTTGCTGCCGACCGGTACTGGCGCCACAAAGCGCACCTTGTCAAAGCCCTTGTTAACGCCCATATAGATGCCTTCGATAATCAGGTTAAAACTCTCGGCAAAATGCGACAGCATGGACAGGGTCAGGAACCCGTGGGCAATAGTCCCGCCAAAGGGTGTCTGGGCCGCAGCCACTGGGTCCGTATGAATAAACTGTCGATCCAGGGTACAGTCGGCAAAAGTATTGACCTGCTCCTGGGTAACCTCAAACCAGGCTGTCGGCTCACAGATATGGCCAATATACTGGTCGATTTCCTGTTTTTTGATAAGTTGCGGCATTGTAAATACCCTCCATTTATTACTTATTGGTAAATTTTAATTATTAGTTGTTGTAATTTATTTTTCTTATTTTTCAGTAAATATCAGTCAGTCTGCACCGCGCATCATCTTGCTGATAACCGGTGATATCAGCAGCATCAGCAGTGCAATACCCAGGGCTATATAGCCTACCTGGGAATAGACCTGGATATACCCGGCCTTGGCAACGGCAATATTGGTAACCTGACCGCCGATAGTTTCAGCACCAGTGGTGCGGGCTATCACTCCCGCCAGGTAGTTGGACAGGCCTGAGTAGAGAAACCAGGCTCCCATTGTCATTCCTACCACCCGAACCGGTGCCAGCTTGGTCACTGCGGATAAGCCAACTGGCGATACCAGCAGCTCTCCCATGGTATGAATCCAGTAGATTGCAAAGATAAAGATCACCGGTGTCAGGCCCACAGCACCAGAGCCTTTCATACCAGCGACAAGCACCAGAAAGCCCAGGCCGGCCATGGCCACACCCAGGGCAAACTTAACCGCTGTTGGGGGATTTAACTTGCGCCGTGCCAGCCAGATCCACAGCCAGGCAATAAGTGGCGCAAAGAGAAAGATAAATCCGGCATTCAGGGACTGGAAGACCGGGCCGGGCACTGACCAGCCGAAGATCTCGCGATCGACCAGGCGAACCGTTAAAAGATTCAGGGAAGAACCAGCCTGTTCAAACAGCGCCCAAAAAGGAATCTGCGCCAGTATAAAGTAGATTGCCGCCAGCATTCGCGAGCGCTCATCGCCTTTCAGCTGGGAAAAGGCATAGCTGATCAGCAGCACAAACATCAGGATACCCAGCGGCCCGAGTATGCCCCCCACCAACTCTTCATTCATAACCAGCAACATAGAGACAACAATAATCCCCAAG
>JBMYPM010000192.1:0-2905 GCA_049600275.1 Porticoccaceae bacterium
AAAGTACCACTTAAAGCTTATGATAGTGCAGCCCTGACCCAGTCAGTGGCTGTTCAGTTGCACCAGGCTTGGCTGTGGCACTGCCGCAATGTGGCCGAAACCTACAAATTGCAGGAGCTGGATTCTGTGAACTGCGCCAATACACTGGTTGAACTGCTCTCTGAGCAGGGCAAGACACCCGGTGAAGCCACAGAGTTGCAGAATTTGCAGAACGATCCCCAATCCTGGGTCAGCGAGCTGCTCAAGGCCCACCGCTATACTTATCTGTTGCCAACCATTCGCAAGGCCGAGATGGATGCGGATCGTCTGCCCCTGATTGCTATCGATACGCCAGAGGTAGTCGACTGGAGTGTTGAGCGCGCCCAGCTATGGCTGGCCAATATGCAGGAGTTGATCGAAAGGCAGCGGGAGATGATGGTCGAGTTTTAACAATCTTCCGGCAAATGGTTAACAGCACTTGCCGCAACTGTTAAACTAGCCCCTCTGGACTTATTCACTCGTGAACTATTCCTTTTTTTAAAACCAATCTTTAACAAACAGCCCCGTTATTGATAAACAGAGTAATTTATTTATGCCCCTTGCAGAATTCGAATTAGTGATGTTGGAAAGCGGTGAAGTTGCCTTGCAGCGCCCCGGTTCCGACGAACCTCTGGTGCGTATTAACTTCGCCCCTGAAGTGTTGACCTATCTGGATGGCAAGCATATCGAAGTAGCCAAGAGCATGATGGATGCGGGACTGCAAAAAGCCTTTGATGTGGGTGAAGAGCCGGTTCCTCAATCTGAGGATGGCGAGACCAAGGTCCACACCCTGCACTAAGCGCAGCGGCCAGGCAAATGAGTTCCGACGATATTCTTAAACACCTGTCTGAGCAGCGTAAAATCAGCAGCTACAGGCAGCACCTGTTTCTTTGTACTGCTGGAAAGTGTTCGTCCCAGGAAGTTGCGGATCGGTCCTGGGATTACTTAAAGCGTCGTATCAAGGAGCTTGAGCTATGCGATGTGGAAGAGGGGGTTTACAGGTCCAAGGCCGACTGCCTGCGAATCTGTGCCCAGGGGCCTATTATGGTCAGCTATCCCGACGGCACCTGGTACCACAGCTGCACCCCCGACGTTATTGAGCGTATTCTGCAAGAGCATGTGATCGGTGGAACACCGGTTGCAGACTTCAGTTTTGCAAACAACCCCATGCGGGATTGATGCAGTCCCCCTGAGTTTACATTCCCACTCGAACTACACCTACCGCGAGACCCTCAATAGAAAACTCCTGTGCACGTAAATCTACGACTATAGGAGAGTAATCGCGATTTTCTGGCAACAGCTGTATCTCGTGTTTACGACTTGTGTGCTTGAGTCTCTTCACGGTTACCTCACCGTCAACTCGGGCCACCACAATCTGTTGGTTCTCAGCGGTTGGCTGCTGGTGAACGGCGAGCAGGTCACCGTCCATAATGCCCACATCCATCATGCTCTGTCCCTGGACGCGCAAGAAGTAATCGGCGTGGGGCTGGAAGGTGCTCGATGGAACCTCCTGGTAATCTTCAATATGCTGTTCTGACAGAATCGGCTCGCCGGCGGCAACGCTGCCGACGATAGGAATGCCTGAAAACTGCTCAACAATACGAATGCCCCTTGAGGCCCCGGGAATCATTTCAATCACCCCTTTTCGGGCCAGCGCGCGAAGATGGTCTTCCGCAGCATTGGCTGAACGAAAGCCGAGTTTTTGGGCGATTTCAGCACGTGTCGGCGGGTAGCCGGTCTCGTCTAAATTATCGCGAATCAAATCAAAGATTTCTTGCTGTCGGGCAGTTAAACGTTCCATAGGACTTTCCTTAATCGGTTAACTGTAATTATATACAGTAATCCCTGGGGTGCAAGTTAAACTATCTTTAAAGAAAACAAAAGGATTTTTTATGCTTGAATCAAAGGTGCAGGAAGCCTGGAGAGTACTGCGTATACAGTCTGAATTAGTCGATGGTACAGAAAAATTACTTAAGCTGGGTGTTGCTGTAACAGTGTTTGGCGGCGCCAGGCTCGACGAGGGAAATCGTTACTACCGCCAGGCTGAAGAGTTGGGCAGACTCCTTGGTGAGGAGCGTATTCCGGTGATAACCGGTGGTGGCCCGGGGATTATGGAGGGCGCCAATCGCGGCTGCTACAGTACCCCGACCCCATCCGTGGGTTTAAATATTGACCTGCCTTTTGAGCAGGCACCCAATCCCTACCAGGATATAGGCCTCGATTTCCGCTACTTTTTTGTCCGCAAGTACCTGTTTGTAAAACATGCGGTTGGCTTTGTTATTTTCCCCGGTGGTTTCGGTACCCTGGATGAGCTGTTTGAGGCGCTCACCCTGGTGCAAACCCGCAAGGTCGAGGCGTTCCCGATTATCCTGGTGGGTACGTCTTTCTGGAGTGGCCTGATTGACTGGATGCGTGAGCGTATGCGATCTGAGGGCTGTCTTACAGAGTCGGAGCTGAATCTTATTGAGATTGTTGATGATGCCGCCAGTGCTGCAAAAATTATTCTGCGGCATATTCGCATGCGTGAAGCTGGAGATCGGCAAGAGTCCGGTTGAGTTTGGTTGTATAGCCTCTTACCTGGTTTCTTATAATCGTTTTGTGCTCTCGTCTTTCCTGACAGTGCTGCCAGCTGGCAGCACTGTATCTGTGGAAATGTCTAAAATTCGTCCCAGCCAAATAGATAGTCAGCAGTTTCTATTCTGTCCATCGAACTGCTGTCGGGATTGGGCATCACTATATTGTCGCCAAGCATTCGTGAGCCTCTGTCCCAGCCAATTGCGCTGCGCCAATCCTCTGGTGCCCGAGCAGGAACAACAACCATCTGCGACCAGTCATCAAAGCTTATTATGTCCAGGTCGCTGTTTTCATCGTTGCCGCCGCTGTAGGC
>JBMYPM010000193.1:0-2904 GCA_049600275.1 Porticoccaceae bacterium
GCTCATAATTCTACAAAGTTTAATGGAAATTTGTTTGATAGAAGCAACACGTTTCAAATTCGTTGGAATCATATAATAAATGAAAAGAATTCAATCTTTATGTTCGTTCAATCAGGCAATAATTTAAGGACTCCGGGATGCATCGCCAATTCTCCATGGCTAACAAATTACCCGCTTTTGTGTTGTCTGCCTGTCTGATCTTCGGCTTATTCAGCTGGATTGTTCTCTACAGCCACGCCACCAGTGTCAGTGAAGATACCCTGCAGGAAAAGGGCGAACTGACTATTGGCCAGTTAGTCGAGCTGGTTCGCGCACCACTGTTTAACAATGACAACATCAGTATTCAGGTGGCTCTGCAAAAGGTCACCGAAGATCCTTCCATTATCAGCGCCAGTGTCGAGGACGTTGAGGGGCAACTTATTGCCCAGAGTAAAAAATCTCCTGCCGACAAAGTTATTGCCAACAGCTTTAGCCGCGATATTGTTTTCCAGGATACGCTGGCGGGCAAGGTTCGTTTAACTGTTAACAGCCAGCCGATAACACAGCGTTTTGGCCAGGTGGTCAGGAACTGGCTGCTACTCTGGGCGCTGTTCAGTGCTGTCTGCACCTATCTTACCCACAGGTATGCCGAGCAGCTGTCGCGACGGCTTCGCCTGATGACCAGGCGCCTGCCCGGTGGCTCGGAAGAAATTATTGATGAGATTGCAGCCCTGGAGACCAGGCTGCAGCCCCTGCTCGCCAAAGGCAGTGATGAGGAGTTGCCAGAGACTAATTACTACTGCTCGCTGGTAACGGCGACAATCAAAAATCGCCAGCGTCTCGACAGCCAGCTCAACCGCCAGAATATGACGCTGTTGCTGGAAAAAATTGACTACTGTACTTTGCGCACCCTGGAGCTCTATGGCGGCAAGCGCATTGAGGGAAGTAATGGCTGTATTAATTTTTATATCCGCTCCACCCAGCACTCCAGACAGCATCTGCTGGTCTGCCTGATGGCGGTCTACTCGCTGCAGCAATTACTGAAACAGCTCTCCGAGCAGTCGGGCATTGACCTGGAAATTGCCTGGACGCTGTGCAGTGATAACCTGGCGGCGGCACCATTATTTCAATACCACGAGGGGTTGGATAGATTAAAAGGCCAGGCTGCGGTGCTGGCTGAACAGTTGGAAGAGGGATCTATTGGTATGCAGTCGAGGGAGTATGATATTGAGCAGCTCTCCTCTATCGCGCACTTTCTGCCGTTTACCGAGGACTTTTACCTGTTGCAGGGTTTCCCTGAAGGGCGGCAATTGCTGCTGGAAAAACAAATTCAGCATTTAGCGAGTATCTGTTTCTAGGCGCCCTTGGTTTAAAAAACGCCTAATCTATAGAAGCTATTTTTTCCCGATAATCATTCAAGGGTTAAATGAGAGGTATCCACTACGACCGGCTCGATTCTCTCAGCTTCGCTCTGTTCAATAATATTGCTGCCCACCGGCTCTAAACCCAAATGATCGACCGGGATCGACTGCTGATCCTGCTCTGGTGTATCAACATTTTCTGAAACATCACTCCCCAGTGGGGCTAGGGTAAAACTCGCACCACTGGCTTGGTTATCCGGGTCAGGCTGGTTTAAGGTGCTTTTGCCAGAGTTATTTTCATCCGAAGCGTTCACGTTTGAAATATTAGGGACAATTTTAGCTACAGCTCCCGCTTCGAAAAGGCGCTGGGAAATACGCTCTGCGGTGGCTCTATCAATATTGCGCTTAAGACTAACAACTGACCCGGAAAAGAGCTGATTTAACGCGGCTTCATCGAGTTTAAAACTCTCGGCAACTCTGGCCTTTACCTGGTCAATATTCTCACCCGGGGCAATTTCACCACGAAATAACAGATCGTATGCAGTGCCATTCTTTTCGTCAGTAAGACTCCGGTTATTTCCATTACTATCCATAACGCAACCTCCTAGTTGCTCCCCAGTCGTTTTCTAGTCGCCTACCTCTTTCCCTGGCGGTTTAGAAATTAACCGCCACAATAATCCCCCAGATAACGAAAAACAGGATTATCGACAGGGAGACTGCCGCTGAACCCATATCCTTGGCGCGACCGGATAACTCGTGCATTTCCAGCCCCACCCGGTCCACCACTGCCTCGACAGCGGTATTTAGCAGTTCGGTTATCAATACCAGGAAGATAGCCCCAAACATCAGGATCAGTTGCACATAGTCGGCGGCAATAATAAATGCCAGCGGTACTAATAAGACCGACAGGAAAAGATAAACCTGGAATGCCTCTTCGGTCAAAATTGCCTGTCGCAGCCCGCGCCCGGAGTTTACTGTTGCGCCAACCAGGCGTCGGTAGAGCAATCCGGACAATCCACTTTTAGCCATAATCTGTTTCGCCCCGGAACCTGTCAATTAAGGGTTTTATCGTTGATATACTGGTCCATCTCAAGGGCCGGTTCTGCCTCGCGAGGTGTGCCGACAACTTTTGCCGGCACCCCGGCAACCGTGACATGTTCCGGCACCGACTCCAACACCAGGCTGCCAGCACCTACCTTAACGCCATCGCCGACCGAGATATTGCCAAGAATTTTGGCTCCGGCTGAAATCAGCACGCCATTGCCAATGGTTGGATGTCGACTGCCGCTGGCACAGCCACTGCCGCCCAGGGTCACCGAGTGGAGTATCGAGACATTGTCGCCGACCACTGCGGTCTCGCCAATAACCAGCCCGGTGGCATGGTCAATCATAATGCCGGAACCGAGCCTGGCACCCGGATGAATATCCACGGCAAACACTTCGGATATCTGGCTTTGAAAAAACAGCGCGAGGATATTCCGGCCCTGGGACCATAGCCAGTGCGCCACTCTCTGCAGTTGCAGTGCCTGGAAGCCCTTAAAATAAAGTATAGGCATAAAATGGG
>JBMYPM010000194.1:0-2894 GCA_049600275.1 Porticoccaceae bacterium
TCAGGCCAAAAAATAAACCCAGGGCCGCTTTTGCATTGATTTCTCCAGCGGGAAGCGGCCTATTTTTAGTTCGCTCAACATCTCCATCCACATGGCGGTCCGCATAATCATTGATCACACAGCCTGCTGCTCGCATCACGACAACACCAAGAGTAAAAATCAGCAGGTTGCTTAACTGCGGATGACCTTCACCGGCAAACCACAGTGCCCAGAGTGTTGGCCACAAAAGCAGGTAAGTGCCTATAGGTCGGTCGAGGCGCATTAGGCGCATCCAGGGACTGGCGGTTAGAAAGTTGCTCATTTTATTGGGTGCTCACTGGGCTTAAACCCTGGCAAAAAGATTTCACAGACCAAAAGCGGCTTGGCTGATAATTTAAACACTGAGCGGCGACCCCAGACTGGCTGGTTGTAAGGCGGAAGTTTTGGGTTCAGGATTGCGCTTTTATGTGCAGGGATGCAAGCCCACTCCAACGGCTCACGACTCATGTTTGGGTCGCTAAATAAAAGTGCGCCCAGCGGCCGGTTGTCGAGATGGCGCAACTTGCGCAGACGACCGGTCAGGGTTTTAAGGGGAATAACACTGCGTGCATAGACCCAGGGTTCCCCTCGACCAAACAACAGCACCTCACGAACCAGCGCCAGTTGCCGAGGCGCAAGAGACAGGGCGCGGCGCTCTGAGAAGCCCGGCATTTGCACTGCCTGGTTTAAGACCTTAACGCTAAGCTGCCCATCGCTGGCCTGCTGCAAGCGCCTGGTCAGAGAGCCGCTGTCGAAGAGCCAGTGGCGCAACTCTGCCGGTATGTTACTCACTTCGCCCAACAGCGGTTGTCGCCAGATTAGCTGATCTGAAAAATGCCCTTTAGCCATAAGGTAAAATTCCTATAAACCATTGGCATAAAAATTTGTGCCATCCGGCTGGGCGCGAAAACGCTTGTATTCCCACTGATACTGTTCCGGGGCCAACGCGACTATTCGCTCAATGCCTTTATTCAGGGCGGCCACTGCAACTGCCTTGTCCTCGCTATACAGCTCTTCTTCGGCGGGTAAAAAGTGTAACCGCCAGCCACCGGGCTCACGAATTGCACAGCAAAGCAGTGCCTGGCAACCTGAGCGCGCAATTAAATTCGTTAGCAGCGTCATGGTGCGTGCCTGCACACCCATGAAAGGGGCAAAGATACCACCACTTTCCTCGGGCTGCTGGTCGGGAAGAATTGCCGTTGTCTCGCCTCTTTTCAAGGCTTTAATCAGCGCCGCAACACCGCGTCCATCTGTTGGTACCAGGGTTGCACCGGATTTCTCTCGAGAAGATTTAATCCACTTGCCCACTTCAGGGATTTTTGGCGGCTCGTAAAGGGATGTCATCTTACTTCGCGGAGAGACCCACAGCCCGAGAACTTCCCAATTGCCCTGGTGGGGAACAATAAGAATGGTGCCGCGCTTATCGGCCATGGCCGCCTGGAAATACTCCATGCCCTCCACAGCGACTATTTTACTCTCAAGCCAGGCACTCGGCTTGGTCCATACTCTGGGAGTTTCAACAAACGCCTGGCCAAGTTGCAGCATGCGCTTTTTGCACAGGCTTTCAATTTCCTGTGGTGACATCTGCGGATAACAGAGATGCAAATTAATGCGTGAGATCAGCACCGGGCCCAGATTGAGAAGGTAGATTACTCGACCGATGGCACGCCCGACCAGACGCCCCACGGATAGTGGAAACCAGCCAAACAACTGCAACACAAACAGGAGAACTCTATTTTTCAAAGTCGTCGGTTACCTTTGTAGAAAGGCTGGATTATCGGTTTTCACTCACTACTGAAGCAAGCTATTTTCGTTGACTACTTAAGCTTTTCGGGCAGCTCATTACTCAAGTACTCGCGCAGGTCATCGCCTATCTGGCTATGTAAAAGGCCCAGCTCAATATTTGCCTTGAGCAGCCCCATCTTACTGCCACAGTCATAGCGTGTACCAAGGTACTCATAGGCCAGCACCTGCTCTTCCGTCAGCAATGTCTGAATCGCATCGGTAAGCTGGAACTCTCCTCCGGCACCCGGTTCTAGACGATCGAGGTGCTGAAATATCTGTGGCGTAAAAATATACCGGCCTGTCACGCCCAGGTCGGACGGGGCATCTTCAAAAGCTGGCTTCTCAACAATTTCATCCAATAGATAAACCCGGTCGGACTGGGGCTTGCCACTGATAACACCATAGGCTGAAATATCTGGTCCCGGTACTTTCTGTATCGCAATAACCGAACTCTTGTAGTACTCATAGAGCTCAACCATCTGGCGAACCGCGCCTTTGTCACCATGAATCAAATCATCGGCAAGGATAACAGCAAAGGGCTCATCACCAATCAGGTGCGCCGCGGTCGATACCGCATGACCCAGGCCCAGGGCTTCGTTTTGCCTGATATAAGTACAGCTAACACCCTTGGGAACAATATTTTGCGCTATATCCAGCAGCGCCTTTTTATTATTCATCTCCAGCTGGTGCTCAAGTTCATAGGCTTTATCAAAGTGGTCGGCAATACTGCGCTTGTTGCGACCAGTGATAAAAATCATCTCGGTAATGCCGGCTTCAACTGCCTCTTCCACCGCGTACTGAATCAATGGTTTATCGACGACCGGCAGCATCTCTTTTGGATTGGCCTTGGTTGCTGGCAAAAATCTTGTGCCCATACCCGCCACTGGAAATACTGCTTTGCGAACTTTCTCACCATGCCTTACGTGAACCATCTAATACTGTCCTCTGTTGATTAAAGGGGGCTAAACTGCTGACTATTTAGCTAGATTAATCTCTAAGGGGCATTATATCCATATATGATTACAGCAGGATGATTTTAATTCGCGGTTTAGCCCGCTTATTAGCTCTCTTTTTCCCTTTCTTTATTAAGC
>JBMYPM010000195.1:0-2892 GCA_049600275.1 Porticoccaceae bacterium
TCTAAAACGCTACTCGTTTATAGATAAAATTACAGGCTCCTTGGGGGGAGCAAAACTTAAAAAGGAACCAAAAATATGAAACGCATTAATACAATGATTGGCGTCATTTCATTTGCTTTTGCCGGAGCTTCATTTGCAAGTGAGCAATGGTATCTGGGTGTCACCGGGGGCCATTACGACCTGGACAGTGAGCGAGCTGTTGTCGACGACCATAATGCAGCAACCATAGGTGTTCAGGTGGGTAAGTATATCGCCGACGATATGGCTATTGAGTTGGGTTATGGTGCCAATGCTGGCCATGATGATTTTACTGTTACTTCATTAAATGCGCTTGTATGGATTGGCGATGAATCTGCCAGCTGGCGCCCCTATCTGCTGGGTGGTTTTAACCAGTATGATTTTGATGAAACTGCCAACCTGGTGCCGGGTCATGATGACAAGTCTGACCAGCTGATGTTTGGTCTGGGCCTGGGTACAGAGTTTGCTGGTGCCTTGGAATTCCGTGCTGATATTCGCGGTATGGCTGACCTGGAAGATATAAATGCTCAGGAGTATGGGTTGCAGATTTCATTGAACAAGCTGTTCGGTGAAAGATCCGCACCTGTAGCTGCGCCGGTTGTAGCAGCGCCTGTGGTAGCGGAGCCAGAGCCTGCTCCGGAACCCCAGGTTCGTACAATCACCGTACGCCTGAATGTTGAATTTGAATTTAACAAAGCTGTTGTCCTGGCGATTTATGGCGATCAATTGGATGCCATTGCCGCAGCCATGAAAGCTCATGAAGATATAGATCTGGTTCTTGAAGGGCATACAGATAGCCGTGGTTCAGACGATTACAATATGAGCCTCTCTGACCGTCGCGCTAAAGCTGTTAAGGCCAAGCTGGTTTCTGACTACGGTATCCCCGCTGAGCGAATTTCCGCCATGGGTTACGGCGAGACCCAGCCAGCGGCAAGCAATGCAACTGATGAAGGGCGCGCCCGCAACCGTCGTGTGGTTGGCGAGCTGTCTTTCTCTGAAGTCTATTCTTTTTAAGTAATAGCCAATAAGTTTGACTATTAATTTGACTAGATAGTACTTTGCAAGCAGTATCAAAAACGGCGCTTTACTCACCAGTAGGCGCCGTTTTTTTATAGAGATTTTAATTGGCCTTAGCCAGCAGCCAGGAGAGCGGTAACAGGAGAGCGGGAAATGCAAGACACATTCTATTGGCACGATTACGAGACCTTTGGGGTTAATCCCGCTATCGACAGGCCCAGCCAGTTTGCCGGGTTGCGCACCGACTTTGATCTCAATCCGATCGGCGAGCCGCTGGTTATCTACTGTCAGCCGCAAGCAGATATTCTTCCCGCTCCCCAGGCCTGTTTAATCACCGGCATTACCCCGCAATTGGCCCAGCAGAAAGGGTTGCCAGAACCGCAGTTTATCGAGGCCATTCACCAGCAACTGGCGCAGCCTAAAACCTGTGGTGTCGGTTACAACAGTATTCGTTTTGACGACGAGGTCTCCCGTTACACCCTGTACAGGAACTTCTATGACCCCTATCAGCGAGAGTGGAAAAACGGCAACTCGCGCTGGGATGTGATCGATATGATGCGACTGACCAGGGCGCTGCGACCGGAGGGAATAGAGTGGCCTGACCATGAGCCGGGCCGTCCAAGCTTTAAGCTTGAAGATTTAACCGCCGCCAATGGTCTTGCCCACGAGGCCGCCCACGATGCCTTGTCGGATGTCACCGCAACTATCGCCATGGCCAAACTGATCAAGGAAAAGCAGCCGCGACTGTTTGACTACCTGCTGCAAAACCGCGGTAAAAAACAGATAGCCACGATGCTTAACCTGCAAGAGCGCAAACCCTTTTTTCATATCTCCGGGATGCTCTCCAAAGCTCATATGTACGGTGCGATTATGATGCCCCTGGCCAAGCATCCCACCAACAGCAATGGCATTATCTGTGTTGACCTGTCGGCAGACCCGGAGGCCCTGATAAGCCTTAACGATGAACAGATTCGCCGGCGTGTATTTACTGCCGGCGACCAATTGGCAGAAGGTGAGGATAGAATTCCCCTTAAGGTTATCCATATCAACAAAGCGCCGGTGGTAACCACCCCGAAACTGATTGATAAAAAGGCAGCTGCAAGACTGGATATTGATCTCGAGCGCTGTGAAAAGCACTGGCAGCAATTGATGGCAGTGGATCTGGGCAAAAAGGTCGCCGATGTATTTGCTGAGCAGGACTTTCCCGCAAAGCCCGAAGCAGAGCAGCAACTCTACGGGGGGTTTTTACCCGATCAGGATCGTGGTCTGCTCGAGGATATTCGCCGTGCCAGTGCCAGGGATTTCCAGCAGCAACAGTATTACTTTGCCGATGACCGCTACAACCAACTGCTGTTTAGTTACCGCGCGCGCTATTTTCCCGAATCATTATCCGAGTCCGAGCGGCAGACCTGGTTTGAAAGCTGCCGCTGGCGATTGACCAGCGAGCAATCCGGCTACCTCACCCTGGAAAAGAATAATCATGAGATAGCTCAGTTACTCGCTGATAACAGTCTTAGCGACGCCAGGCGCGAAGTTTTATTTGCACTGCAGAGCTGGAGCCAGGATGTTGCCAAGCAGTTTTCCCTATAAGCTCAGTACTGCGGTTCTAATTGAGAACAACTGCCAAACAGGCTAGAATCCGCCAACTAAATTACCCCCGAGGTATCGCGTGAATTTTACTGGCGCGCACATTCTTTCCATCAGCCAATTTCAGCGACAGGATGTTGAGCAGGTTTTCTCGGTTGCGGATCAAATGGAACCCTATGCCCTGCGCAAGCGCGTAACCCGCGTGCTGGAAGGCGCCATTCTCGGCAATATGTTCTTCGAAGCCAGTACCAGAACCCGTGTCAGCTTCGG
>JBMYPM010000196.1:0-2869 GCA_049600275.1 Porticoccaceae bacterium
GGCAATTCCGACCCGCTACCGTGCCCTGCTCGATGAAATATGCCGTGGTGACCTGGTTATTACCATCGATATGAAGTCTACCTGCCTAACCCTCTCGCCGCTTCCCGAATGGAAAAAATTTGAAGAAAAGGTTGCCGCCCTGCCGGCGATGGATGATCTAGGTGAAATGCTCAGCCGCTTTGTGATTGGTCAGGCCAAGGATCTCCAGGTTGATGGCAGCGGGCGAATTCTTATTCCACCGGAGTTACGCGGCTACGCGCAGCTTGAGAAAAAGCTGGTTCTGGTGGGTCGTACACAGCGCCTCGAAATCTGGTCCGAAGAGAACTGGAACGCCGAGCGCGAAAAATCTCAGGAAACTTATCGGAGCATGCTTCTCGATCGCGAGAACATGTCGGAAGCTTTAAAGAATCTCTCTTGGTAGGGGACCTGTAGTGGAAAACATTGAAAAGCCAGAGCATACAACAGTTTTATTGCATGAGGCTGTCGACGCTCTGGTTATAGACCCGGATGGTTTTTATGTGGATGGCACCTTTGGGCGCGGTGGCCACACCGCTGAATTGCTCGCAAGACTATCCGATAAGGGCAGGGTGCTGGCGATCGATAAGGATCCCCAGGCGATTGAAGCAGGCCGTGCGCGGTTTGCCGATGAAGAGAGATTGACGATTGTGCACGGCTCATTTGCCGATATGGGCGATTGGCTGGAGGGAAGGGAGATCACTGGTGTGCTGGTGGATCTCGGCGTCTCCTCCCCGCAGCTCGACCAGGCTGAGCGCGGATTTAGTTTTATGCGTGATGGACCACTGGATATGAGAATGGATACCAGCTCTGGGTTATCTGCAGCAGATTGGATTGCCAGTGCAGCGGAAGCGGATATTGCCCTGGTGATTAAAGAGTACGGCGAAGAGCGCTTTGCACGCCGTATGGCCGCAGCAGTGGTTCGCGAGCGCGCAGTTGCGCCAATTACCAGAACGGTGCAATTGGCGAAAATTTTGGCGGATGCCCACCCGGCATGGGAGCGCGGCAAGCATCCGGCCACCAAGGCATTTCAGGCGATTCGGATTTTTATTAATCGCGAGCTGGACGACCTGAGTGAACTGCTGGCAAAGGTTATAGATTTATTACAGGTGGGTGGCCGACTGGTAGTGATCAGTTTTCACTCCCTGGAAGATCGCAAGGTTAAGCGTTTTATTCGCGATCAGGAGCGCGGCATACAGTTGCCAAAAAATCTGCCGGTTCGAGATGTGGATCGCGGCGTGCGCTTGAAAAAGATTGGCAAGGCGGTAAAGCCCCAGGGCGCTGAAGTAGATGGCAATGTGCGTTCGCGCAGCGCCGTTATGCGTGTTGCGGAGCGTGTGGCATGAGGAGCTCGCTGCGCATAGGTGCGCTTTGGGTGCTGGTGCTTACCAGTGCGTTGGCGGTGGCCTTTGTCAGTCATGTATGTAGACAGAAGTATGACCAGTTGACTGCCCTTGAGCGGGAGAAAAATCAGTTACAGGTCGCTTATGGTAAGTACTTACTTGAGCAGAGTGCCTGGGGATCACTACAGCGGATCGAAACTATGGCTAAGGACAGTCTGGAAATGCACGGTCCGCAGCCCCAGGAAATTATGATGGTGAAGAAATAACAGTGGCCAAGAAAACGGTAAAACATGTTATTCCGCGCTGGCGTTACTACTTTGTAATGTCGATCCTGGGTTCACTGCCGGTAATTGTTGGCGTTAAGATTGCCCAACTGCAGATTATGCCCAGCGAAGAGCATGGCCGCGATTTTCTGCAGGACCAGGGTGATGCCCGCTCTATCCGCAAAGAGGATATTCCCGCCCACCGCGGCCTGATCACCGATAGACATGGCGAGCCACTGGCGATCAGCACGCCGGTTACCACATTGATTGCCAATCCGAAGCGAATTCAAAAGAGAGCTTCTGCGGCGGATGTGGAAAAACTTGCAGCGGCACTTGATGTCTCGCTGTCCCAGCTTCAGGGTCGTTTAAAGCGCTACCGCAATAAAGAATTTATGTACCTGGCACGCCAGCTGCCAACACCGGAAGCCGAGCGTATTTTAGATCTGCGTATCCCCGGCGTTTCCGGTCGCCAGGAATACAAGCGCTTCTATCCGGCTGGTGAGGTCACAGCGCAACTGGTTGGCTTTACCGATATCAATGATGATGGGCAGGAGGGTATGGAGCTTGCCTACAATGGATTTTTAACCGGTGAGTCCGGCTCCAAAAAAGTAGTTAAGGATCTCTCCGGTCGCGTGATCAAGGATATTGCGCTGATTAAGCCAGCCAGTCCCGGCAACAGTTTAAAATTGAGTATAGATCTGCGGGTGCAGTATGCCGCCTACCGCGCCCTAAAAGCCTCGGTACAAAAACACCAGGCAAAGTCGGGTTCGGTGGTAGTGCTGGATGTGCAGACCGGTGAAGTATTGGCTATGGCCAACCAGCCATCGTTTAATCCCAATGATCGCTCTAACCTGCGTCCCGAATCTATTCGCAATCGCGCAGTGACCGATATTATGGAGCCCGGCTCCACGGTTAAACCTTTCACTATGCTGGCAGCCCTTGAGAGCGGCAAGTTTGAGCCCGAGTCGGTAATTAATACCAGCCCGGGCTATTTAAAAGTTTCCTACAAGACATTTGTTGATTACCGCGACTACGGCCAGCTGGATATGGCTGGCATTCTGACCAAGTCAAGCCAGGTAGGTACCACCAAGATTGCCCTGGAATTAAACCCGGATACAACTCGCGAGCTTTTTGAGCGCATGGGTTTTGGTGAGGTTATCGGCAGCGGCTTCCCGGCCGAGACTGCCGGCAATCTTCCCGCCTACCGCAAATGGGATCCGGTTACCCAGGCGACCTTTGCTTTTGGTC
>JBMYPM010000197.1:0-2868 GCA_049600275.1 Porticoccaceae bacterium
CAGGCCGGTCTCCGGACTTATAAGCGAGTACGTTTTGAATAGTAAAAAAACCCTGTACTCTGCCTGACTACCTTCCCATGCAAAACGCACAGTGGCGATTTAGTCAGACATTCTTATCTACCGTTGCGGGGGCAGTATCGGAATTACAAAATTTGCCAAACTCTGGCAATGCGCACCGATTTCCCGTTTCACTCTTCCTTTAATCAATCAGCCGATTAAATTCGAGAACCTATTGCTGAAGCAAGAGGTGGCAATCTAATCCCTATAAGATTTGAAGTCAAACCGAATCCATTTAAAACACTATTTATAACAGTGCCTCTGGCATGTTAATCTGCAATCTCAATAATAAGAGTTACCGAAATATGCTTGCTGTACTGATTAAAAGAGTATTAGCTCCAGGAATGGAGTCGACTTACGATGAATTTTCCAGAAAAATTATTCAAGCGGCTGTTCCAGCCCAGGGATTTATTTCCAGCAAAGCTTTTAAAGATATCAACGACCCCTGCATACGCTTTGCACTAATTCAAATGGAGACACTTGCCGACTGGAAAGCCTGGCAGGAATCCACTGAGCGCGCTAAAGCTCTTGGCCCCATTCAGCCGCTAATGCTCGAGCCGGAAACTATTTCGATTCTCACTACAGCCTAGACAAGCGGGTTAAAAAAGCCATTAGCGTCTTATAATCTAAAGCCATTAGCGTCTTGTAATCTAAAGTGCGTCCAGCGCCTCGGTGACCCGGCGTACTGGAACAATGGTCATACCCTTAATTGGCTGTTTTGGCACATTGCCCGCCGGCACAATAGCACGGGTAAATCCATGTTTGGCCGCCTCGCGCAGGCGCTCCTGGCCATTGGCCACCGGGCGGATTTCACCGGCCAGTCCGACCTCGCCAAACACTACCAGGTTCTCTGCTAGAGCCTGGTCGCGGAAACTGGAGATAACGGCCAGTATCAGTGCCAGGTCAGCACTGGTTTCCAATACCTTTACGCCGCCGACCACATTCACAAAGACATCCTGGTCGCCAACCGCAATACCACCATGACGGTGCAACACCGCCAGTAACATGGACAGGCGATTATGATCCAGGCCTACCGTTACCCGCCGCGGATTGCCAAGGTGACTGTCATCAACCAGCGCCTGGAGCTCTACCAATAGAGGGCGGGTACCCTCCCAGACAACCATAACCACACTGCCCGATGAAAAATCTTCACCGCGCTGGAGGAAAATCGCCGAGGGGTTGGGCACTTCCCGCAGCCCTTTGTCGGTCATAGCAAAAACACCCAGCTCGTTGACCGCACCAAAGCGGTTTTTATGGCTGCGCAATGTGCGGAAGTGGCTGTCACTGGAACCCTCCAGCATCAGTGAACAGTCAATCATATGCTCCAATACCTTGGGGCCCGCCAGGGAACCATCTTTGGTTACATGGCCAACAACAATCAATACAGTACCAGTCTGCTTGGCAAAGCGAACCAGCATTGCGGCGCTTTCACGGACCTGGGAAACACTGCCCGGCGCGGAAGCCACCTCTTCCATATGCATCACCTGGATCGAGTCGACCACCAGAATTTTTGGGCGCTTCTGTTCAGCAATTGCACAGACGGTTTCGACTGATGTCTCGGCCATGATCTCCAGCTTGTCGGCGGGCAAACCCAGACGATTGGCGCGCATGGCTATCTGCTGAGGTGACTCCTCACCGGTGACATAGAGTGCTGAATGGCTTTCAGCCAGCTTACAGAGCGTCTGTAACAGCAGGGTACTTTTACCGGCGCCAGGCTCACCGCCCAACAGCACACAGGACCCGGGCACCAACCCACCACCAAGCACCAGATCCAACTCACTGGTTCCGGTACCTATGCGTGGGATTTCATCCAGCGCAATATCGGCAAGGGTTTTTACCGCGCCATCAACAGCACCGGCAAAACCCGGACGCAACACCTTTCCCCCGCGGGTAGGACTGCTGAGGCGAACCTCAGTAAGGGTGTTCCATGCATTGCACTCACTGCACTGACCCTGCCACTTGCGGTAGTCTGCGCCACAGTCATTGCACACATAGGCTGATTTGGTTTTGCTGACCAAGTTAATTCTCCTGTTAATTGGAGCTTATTTAAGCTTATTACTGTTGTTATGTACAGTAATAAAAATTCAAAATAATCTATCTCAAGGCTACTGTTGAAGGCTACTATGGCAACTTATACATATAACAATATTGATAGCTATGCAGCCTAAAACCCATTTTGAAGACTTTATTATTCGACCGGCAACCCGCGAAGACTGCCCAACTATACTGGCGTTTATCAAACAGCTGGCGGAGTATGAAAAGCTCGCTCATGAGGTGGTGGCCACTGAGGAGAAACTGCTGACATCGCTGTTTGGCGAGCACCCCTGCGCCGAGGTGATTATTGGGGAATACCATAATAGTCCGGTCGGCTTTGCCCTCTTCTTTACCAATTACTCAACCTTTTTGGCCAAACCCGGCCTCTATCTCGAAGACCTTTTTGTGCAGGCGGATATGCGCGGCAGGGGCTTTGGTAAAAAGTTGCTGGCTTATCTGGCCGGACTTGCGGTGGCACGCGACTGCGGCAGACTGGAATGGTGGGTACTCGACTGGAATCAACCGGCCAAGGATTTTTATCTGTCCCTGGATGCGGAGCCAATGGAAGACTGGACGGTAAACCGGTTGAGCGGCAAGGCACTCTCTGCCCTGGCAGAGCAGGGCTAAAGCACCATCTCTTAATAAACCACCGGCGGCTTATAAATCTTCAGTTTTCATAAAAGGTTTGCCTCGTCGGCTACTGAGCTTTCTGATAAAGTATTCCCATGTCTTTAATACCCGAAAAACCTATAGTTATCTCACCCACGCTGGCGGCAA
>JBMYPM010000198.1:0-2857 GCA_049600275.1 Porticoccaceae bacterium
GTATTGACCGGCTGCTCGGGAGATCAGCAGCATGCAGATCTCGACCAGAAAATGATAGATGCCCGCAACAGGCCCAAGGGCATTATTGAGCCGCTGCCCACATACCCGCCAGCTGAGCGTTTTAATTACTCCGCCATTGCCCTGCGCAGCCCATTTGAGCCGCCAGTGGTTTTAAATGGCGAAGAGAAGATATCTGGCAATAGAGTGACTGCCCCCGACCAGTCGCGGCGCAAAGAGCCCCTGGAATTGGTTAATTACACTGCCCTGAGCATGGTCGGCACCTTATCCAAAGGCAGCGAAATTTGGGCGCTGGTCGATGATGGTAATGGTCGGGTTCATCGAGTGAAAACAGGCAATTACCTGGGCAGGAACTTCGGCCTGATTACTGATATTGGCGCCTTTGAAATAGAGATAATGGAGACCGTTCCAGATGGTAAAGGTGAATGGATTAACCGGCCGCGCACCATGGCCATGGATGAAGAGTGAGTAACTCGCTAGGGAAAATAAAATGATAAGTCGAATCAAAAAATTGTATTTATTGTTGGTGATATTGCCCGGATTTGCCTGGGCAGATGTTCAGGTAACTGATATCGAATTTGCATCCCTTCCCGGCGAGCAGTTTGAAATTAAACTTCAATTTTCCCAGGAGCCGCCGCAGCCAAAGGCCTATGAAATCAGTAAGCCGGCGCGCTTAATTCTCGATTTCCCCGGTGTCGGAAGCAGCCTTGCCGAGAAAAAATATGCGCTGGGATTTGAAAATGCCAGCGATGCAGTGATTGTTGCCGATGGCAGTCGAACCCGACTGATTGTAAACCTCACTGAATCCGTTCCCTTCAATACAGATATTAGTGGCAACAGCATGACCTTGCGAGTCGGTGCTGATGGAGCTGGCAGGTTTGATGCTGGCTCAATGCGCCAGGCCAGTGTGGGGATGGAGAGTTTTTCTGGGGATTTAAACAGCAGTGACCTGGCCGTTACCGAGGTTGATTTTCGCCGCGCGAAAGATGGCTCGGGCACTATTAGCATCGGCCTCAGCCAGCCCTCGGTCAATGTGGATATTGAGCGCGACAGCAGTGAAGTGAAGCTCTCTTTTTACCAGACAGAACTGCCGGAGCGCCTGGATCGACGCCTGGATGTAATCGACTTCGCCACTCCTGTACAGACAATTGATGCTGTGCAGGAGGGCACTACCACCACCGTAACTATTGAGGCTTCTGGACAGTATGACTACCTGGCTTATCAGGCGGATGGTCAGTATGTGGTTAATATCAAGCCACTGTCCGACGCGGAGCTTGAACAGCAGAGTAAAAAGTTTGCCTTTAGCGGTGAGCGCCTGACGCTGAATTTCCAGAATATTGAAGTTCGTTCCGTGCTGCAGATTATCGCCGAATTTACCTCACTCAACCTGGTCGCCAGTGATACGGTGACCGGCAGTATCACCCTGAGACTGGACAATGTTCCCTGGGACCAGGCCCTGGAAATTATTCTTAAGGCCAAGGGGCTGGATAAGCGCCAGGAGGGCAATGTACTTATGGTGGCGCCGGCGGCGGAAATTGCCGAACAGGAACGCCTGCAGGTTGAGGCCAATAAGCAGTTGCAGGAATTGGCTCCACTGGAAACCGCCTTTGTGCGAATTAAATATGCCGACGCAGGCGAGATATTTGAATTGTTTACTGCCCGCAGCGCCGAGCTGGAGCAGCAGGTGGGCGGCGGTGCCCGTGAGGGCAATGCAACCAATACCATTCTCTCGGAGCGCGGCAGTGCGATTGTCGACGAGCGAACCAATACAATAATCCTCACCGATACTGAAGAGAAGATTAATGAGTTCAAGCGTTTGATCAGTGAAATTGATGTACCGATCAAGCAGGTATTAATTGAAGCGCGAATAGTGATTGCCAATACCGACTTCAAAAAGGAACTGGGTGTGACCTGGGGGTTGGCGGGTATTGATAAGCTGGCCGGTGGTCAGTTCTCCAGTGCAACCGGCGACCGAACACTGGGTTTTTCTGGCCGTAGGTCAGGCCTGACACCGGGCGCCGGGGTTGTAGAGAGCTTTACCTACTCAGCGGATGAAATCGATACGACAGGACCTGATGGCCAGGCCGGAACCGCCGATGATGTCACTGTGGTGACCAATAGTTTTGATTTTGGGCTGGGCGACAGCCTGGCAGTAGATCTGGGTGTCGATGATCCTGCGGGTTCATTTAGCCTGGGTTACCTGACGGATAACTTCCTTATCGACCTGGAACTCAGTGCGCTGGAATCCGATGGCTTTGGTGAAATTGTGTCACAGCCAAAGGTCCTTACCGGCGATAAACAGCAGGCAGTGATAAAATCCGGTACCGAGATCGCCTTCCAGAAAGCCACCTCAAGTGGTGCCACCAGTGTTGAATTTAAAGAGGCTGTTTTGCAGCTAGAGGTCACGCCACAGATAACCCCGGATAACCGTATTATTATGGATCTGCTGGTATCCCAGGATTCGGTGGGCGCCTTTACGCCAACCGGTGAGCCATCAATTGATATTACCCAGATCCAGACCCAGGCACTGGTAGGTAATGGACAGACACTGGTCTTAGGAGGTATCTTTCAGACCGAAGAAGTAGATGGTACAGAAAAGGTGCCATTGCTTGGCGATATGCCTTTTTTAGGCAGGCTGTTTAGAAATGACCTGCGAAATATTGAAAAACGTGAAATACTGATCTTTATAACACCAAAAATAATTGACGACAGCTTACTGGATCGATGACACCACAACATATATTCCTAGTCGGCCCCATGGGGGCTGGCAAATCTACTATTGGTAAACATCTGGCAGATCTTCTCGATCTGCCGTTTGTCGATGTGGACACTGAAATTG
>JBMYPM010000199.1:0-2829 GCA_049600275.1 Porticoccaceae bacterium
CTCCCAGCCGATGAGCTCATCGGCGCAGGTCGCAGAGGCGGTGCTTAAAGTTGCAGCCGGGGAAGAGACTGAAGTGGTGTTGCCAGCTTCAAGTGCCAAACTTACCCATCTGAGCTATCTTTTTCCTCGGCTGAGACGACTTCTGCGCCCCAGCCTTTACGCCAAGGGGCGAAAAAACAAAGAGAAATATCGCAATCGCAAAACAGGAAGCACGCAATAACCGATGAAACTAAATTATATTGAGCAGGGCGCTTCGGTAGGCGAAACGCCAACGATTATTTTAATCCACGGTATGTTTGGCTCCTTGAGCAACCTGGGTATGTTGGGGCGTTCACTGGTTGATCGCTACAGGGTGATCAGTGTCGATCTGCGCAATCATGGGGATTCACCCCATGAGCAGAAAATGGATTTGCCGACGATGGCGGCGGATATTGTCGAGTTGATGGATGACCTGGCTATCGACAGCGCCACGCTGATTGGCCATTCCCTGGGTGGCAAAATAGCCATGCAGATCGCCCTTAATTCACCCGCCAGGGTGGCTGAGTTGATTGTTATTGATATAGCGCCGGTCACATACAGCGGTGGCCAGGACCAGGCGTTGGCGGCGCTGGTCGCCCTCAGCAAGTTACAGGTGGAAAGTCGCAGTGCGGCTGACCAGGTGCTTGGCGAGTTTATTGAAGAGGCGGCGACCCGTGCATTTTTACTGAAGAATCTTACCCGCGACACCCAGGGCGGGTTGGGTTTAAAGCTCAATATCGCTTCGATTTTGGAAAACTATGCAACCACATTGGTTGCTGCGCCAACCGGTGAAACTTATATGGGCCCGGCGCTGTTTTTAAAAGGGGAGAACTCCGCCTATATCCAGGATAAGCATCGACCGATTATTGAGCAGATGTTTCCCCAGGTGCAGTTACAGGTCGTTGCTGGTACCGGTCATTGGCTCCATGCGGAGCAACCCAGTCTGGTCAACCGCCGTATTGCTGACTTTTTGAGTGAAAATCATCTCATAAATGGTTAAACAATTAATGTTAGACATAGTAGAATTGCGCCTTCGCCAAATTGGCAACAAATCTAGCCATCAGGAAAAGCATAATGTTTGAGAGTTTAAAGCCTGCAGCAGTTGATCCTATTCTTGGGTTAATGGCTGCTTTTAGAGAAGATCCTCGCGATAATAAAATCGACTTAGGTGTTGGTGTCTACCAGGATGACCGTGGCCGCACGCCGGTTATGGATGCGGTTAAACGCGCAGAGTCCAGGTTGATGGAGCTGGAACAGACCAAATCCTACCAGGGTATCGCCGGTGATGCCGAGTACAACAGCCGTATGCTGGCGTTGATGTTTGGTGATGATCACAGCATTCTCACCTCTGGCCGTATTAAAACGCTTCAGGCGCCTGGCGGCTCTGGGGCACTTCGTGTCGGCGCAGAAGTTATTAAGCGCGCTCGTCCGGAAGCTAAGCTCTGGGTTGGTGTTCCCACCTGGCCCAACCATATTCCACTTCTCGGCAGTGCCGGTTTTGAGATTGAAGAATACCCTTATTACGATATGGAAAGCCGTCAGATCAATTCTGAGCTGATGATGGACACTCTGCGCAAGGTGCCGGCAGGGGATATTGTTCTGTTGCACGGCTGCTGTCATAACCCGACTGGTGCTGACCTGACCAACGCCCAGTGGGATGAGATTACCGAAATAGCCCTGGAGAGAGGGTTTATTCCGTTTATCGATACTGCCTACCAGGGCCTTGGAGATGGTCTCGATGAGGACGCCTACGGTATGCGCACTATGGCGGCGAAGCTGCCCGAGATGGTGATTGCCTCCAGCTGTTCAAAGAACTTTGGCCTCTACCGCGAACGTACCGGCTCAATTACCTTTATCACCCAGACAGAAGAGCAGGCAACGATTGTTGCGGCCCAGGCAATGTCTGTCGCTCGCCAACTCTACTCGATGCCACCGGCTCATGGTGCGCTTCTGGTATCACTGATACTGGGTGACGAGCAACTGTGCAGCGATTGGAAAGCAGAGTTGGAAGAGGTTCGCTTGCGTATCAAGTCTATGCGCACACTGTTGGCGGACAGTATCCAGGACAATGCCCAGGGAATCGACTTTAGCCATATCAAACGCCAGAACGGCATGTTCTCATTTTTGGGGGTTAAGCCGGAGCATCTAGTGCGCCTGAGAGAGGAGTTTGGTATCTATATTGTGTCTTCTACTCGCATTAATTTGGCAGGTATCAATTCCAGTAATATCAATTACTTATCGGAATCTATTCGAGAAGTACTTAAATAAAAACCCGTGCTGGATTTTACTGTTCCGGCAGTTGTTGTGAGAGGGATTCCAGAGTTTTCTCAAGGGTCTGTTCCAATGACTGCTGGCGACAGTCAACGCTGATATCCGCGTACTCTCGATAGAGCTTACAGCGCTCTGCAAAAAGTGCTTCAAGGCTCTGGCCTGGCTTGCTGGCGATACCCCGGCTATCGAAATTAGAGATACGCTTTTCCAGTTCCTCCAGGGGCACATCCAGAAACACCACCACTGCAGAGTCTTTTAAGCGCGCCATACCAGCTTCCGAGTAGACAGCACTGCCGCCGGTGGCGACCACTTGCCCAGCGATATCTTCGCTGAGTAACACCTGTTCTTCGATTGCACGCAGATTTATATAGTCACTGGTATCGAGAATTTCCTGGAGGGTTTTGCCCTCGCGGACCTGGATAGCCACATCTGTATCGACAAATCCCATGCCCAGGGCTTTGGCCAATAATATACCCACCGTGCTTTTACCTGCACCGGGCATGCCGATTAAGACGATGCTGTTTGCTCTGCTGTGCATAT
>JBMYPM010000200.1:0-2825 GCA_049600275.1 Porticoccaceae bacterium
CTTTTGATCCACTTCCGTGGCGCTATCTTTTTGATTCAGCTTTGGATCTTGATTAGTAGTTTTCATTGAACCCACCATTAAACGTAAATTTGATTATTTATGCAGATATGCTCTTGGTGCGCTCGGTAACCAGGGTGGATAGATCTCTGCTGCAGGGCTCTAAAGTGGCCTTTGTTGGCTCCGCGACCATAGGCACTGACCATGTGGACCAGGCGTACCTCAAAGAGCAGGGAATTCGCTTTGCCCATGCCCCGGGCTGCAATGCCAATGCAGTGGTGCAATACGATCTTTCGGTTTTAAGTAATCTGCAGCCGAACTGGCAGAACTGCACTGTGGGTATTGTCGGCTGCGGGAATGTCGGTGGCAGGCTCTATCGCACCCTGAAGAGCCTTGGAGTTAAATGCCGAGTCTACGATCCATTCCTCAGCGTCGAACAGATTCCCGACCTGGTGGATTTTAACGCAGTGCTGGCGACAGATATTATCTGTGTCCATACTCCGCTGACGACTGATGGACCCTTTCCAACTAAACATCTGTTTAATGGCGAAGTCCTGGCCAGTCTCCCTGAAAATACATTGTTAATTAATGCCGGCCGTGGGCCGGTTATTGATAATGGGGCGCTTCTCAACCTGTTGGAGAGCGGTTCAAAATTATCTGTTGCCCTGGATGTCTGGGAGCCGGAACCGAATATCAATGTTCAGCTGCTGAATCAGGTGTTGCTGGGGACGCCCCATATAGCGGGCTACAGCCGTGAAGGAAAAATCAGGGGTACAGAGATGCTGGCCGAGGATTTCTTTTTGTGGCGAGATGGGGCCGCCGTTGAGAGAGGTATTGCTGATGAAGGCACTGCAGAAACTGTTCAAGGTGAAAACCTGTCGCAGATTATTCTTGCGGCCTATGATGTTGCCGATGATGACCGGCGTATGCGCGAGGCTATTGCCAGTAGCGCCTCTGCGGTTGCAGAGTTGTTTGACCAGCTGCGCAAAGAGTATCCCCAGCGCCATGAGTTCACTTACTTCAGCGCTGAGGTGCCCGATTCAACAAAAGCGAAGGCCCGGTTATTGGGGTTTGTCTGATTTGGCAATCTCGTCAAATGCATCGACAATCATCGATTCGGTAATCGGTACTTCGCGACCGTCCTTATCAATAATAGCCGCGCCATTCAAATCGATGGCCGAGGGCTGGCTCTTTTCACCTTCGGTCGAGGGATCCAGGTTGTTTTTACCTGGGTCTTTTTCCTGCTGCTGGTCACCACGCATTATTGCTCTCGCAGCCTTTGCAGAAACGCTGCCAGCCGTTCGATTGCACTGGTAAGCTGATCCTTATCAGGCAGGAAGACAATGCGGAAATGCTGCTTGTCTGCTGTGTTAAATGCGCTGCCCTGAACCAACAGTACGCGTTCTTGCTTTAGCAGTTCCAATACCAGGTTTTCATCGTCGAGAATTGGATATACCTGAGGATCCAGTTTTGGAAACAGGTACATGGCAGATTTTGGTTTTACACAGCTGACGCCAGGTATCTGGGTAATCATCTCGTAAGCCAGATCGCGCTGCTCCAGTAGCCTGCCACCGGGAAGGATCAAGTCTTCAATACTCTGGTAGCCCCCCAGTGCAGTCTGCACCGCTAGCATTGCCGGCACGTTGGCGCAGAGTCGCATCGAGGCGAGCATTTCCAGCCCTTCGATATAGCTTGCCGCACGGTGTTTAGCGCCTGAGATAACCACCCAGCCAGAGCGAAAGCCAGCCAGTCGATAGGTTTTCGACAGGCCATTAAAGGTCAGGCATAGCACGTTTTTTACCAGGCTTGCCAGGGGCACATGCAGGGCTTTGTCGTAGAGAATACGGTCATAGATCTCGTCGGCAAAAACCACCAGGTTATGTTTTTCGGCCAGGGCGACGATCTGCTTTAAATTGTTCTCGCTGTAGACCGCACCGGTGGGGTTGTTCGGATTGATAACCACAATACCCTTGGTTTGCGGGGTTATTTTACTCTCGATATCGGCAATATCCGGTTGCCAGTCGTCAGCCTCGTCGCAGAGATAATGTTGCGGAGTACCACCGGCCATAGAGACTGCAGCAGTCCACAGCGGATAGTCAGGGGAGGGGATAAGTATCTCATCGCCATCATTGAGCAGTGCCTGCATCGACATAACAATAAGCTCGCTGACACCGTTGCCCATAATAACGTCATCCACAACAACGTTCTCAATACCCTGGGTCTGTGCCCGCTGCATCACTGATTTGCGCGCAGCAAATAGGCCCTTGGAGTGGCAGTAGCCCTGGGCATTGCGAATATTGTGAATCACGTCATGCATGATTTCATCTGGTGCATCCAGTCCGAAGGCACCGGGATTGCCAATATTTAATTTAATAATTCGTTGGCCTTCTTCCTCAAGCAAGTTAGCATGGTCAAGGACTGGCCCGCGAATGTCATAGCAGACATTGGCTAATTTTTGAGACTTGTGTAAATCAGTCATTATTCTTTTCGTTCTTTAAGGGTGGCGTTAAGACCACTTATTGTAGCTAAACAAATCTGGGTAGGGGAGTTTTAATGAAAATAATAAATTGGGTGGGGCCTGTTGCATTTCTGGCTGCGGTGATTTCGACCATTGGTTATCGTTTTGGTTTTTTCCACTTTCGCCTGTCTCTGCTGGTGTTTGGCGTAGCGCTGCTTCTCTGTAGCCTGGTTGTTTTGGGCGGATTGTTTCAGCTGTCTACATCAATCTACAAAAAGCAACGCCTGCCAATTGACCTGATTCCCCTTGTCCTGGCCTGCGCTTTAATACCGATAGTGACTTTCATCAAGATAGGTGAGGGCGCGTTCAG
>JBMYPM010000201.1:0-2777 GCA_049600275.1 Porticoccaceae bacterium
GGATATAGTCCCATACCTGCTTGGAGCTCCAGTTAGCCAGGGGGTTAAACTTAGTCAGCTTGTCGTCCGGGCGGGCAAAGGCTTTATCATCCTGCATCACTGGAACTGCGGCGCGAGTACCAGGGCTCTGGTCGCGGCGCTGGCCGGTAATCCATGCATCTACAGTCAGCAGCTGCTTGCGCAGCGGGGCGATTTTGCGAATGCCACAGCACTCTTTATGGTCGCCATCATAGAAGCTGAACAGGCCCTTTTCTTTGACCAGTTTTTCAACACGGCTGGCCTCTGGGTAAACCACATCGATTTTGATGTTGTAGTGTTTGCGTACCTGCTCGATAAAGCGGTAGGTCTCCGGGTGGAGTCGACCTGTGTCGAGAGAGAAAACCTGGAGGTCTTTGCGGATTTTGTGGGCCATATCAATCAGCACCACATCTTCAGCGCCGCTGAATGAGATGGCGATATTATCGTGGTTCTCAAGAGCGTATCTGAGGATTTCCTGTGGCGTTTGATTTGCCAGTTCCCTGTCAATATCTACGATGTTAGTGATGCTGCCCATTTATTATTTATCCGACCGGTTGAAAAGGGCGGCACTATAGCAAATGCCCTTTAAGTGTAAAAATAATAAGCAGCTATAGCCTTATAACTTTTTGTTTTACACGCTGGTAATTGCGCCGACCTGTGTAACCACGTAAAGTGCGGGTCAAAATTTATTGGGGAGTTTGATCTGTGGAAATTGCATGTTTGGATTTAGAGGGTGTCCTGGTACCGGAAATATGGATTGCCTTTGCTGAAAAGACTGGTATTGAAGCGTTAAAGAAGACTACACGGGATGAGCCGGACTACGATGTGCTGATGCGCTATCGCCTGGATATACTGCGCGAGAACGGTCTTGGCCTAAATGAAATTCAAGAGGTAATTGCTACCCTCGAGCCACTGCCCGGTGCCCGGGATTTTATCGACTGGTTGCGCGAGCGCTTCCAGGTAGTGATTCTATCGGATACCTTTTACGAGTTTGCCAGCCCGCTGATGAAGCAGCTGGGCTATCCCACACTACTGTGCCATAAACTGGAGTGCGCGGAAGAGGGGACGGTGGTCAATTATCACCTGCGCCAAGCCAACCCAAAACGCCAGGCGATTGTTGGCTTTAAAAGCATGTACTACAGAACTATTGCGGCTGGTGATTCCTACAATGATACAACCATGCTCGCCGAAGCTGATGCCGGTATTCTGTTCCACGCACCGGATAATGTTATCAATGAGTTTCCGCAGTTTCCGGCGGTACAGACCTTTGATGACTTAAAGAGAGAGTTTATCCGTGCCAGTAACCGGGATTTAAGCCTTTAGAGATTGTTATTGGCGCAGTTTCAGTTTCTAATAGTCCCTGTAACCGCCCGGCGAAATAATTTTAAATATGAACAGCAAAACCTCCAGTGCAGATAGAATTCGCGAAAAGAAAAAGCTTTTTCTTAATCGTGAGCAGAAGATTATCGATGCTGCACTGGCGCTGTTTCTCGCCGATGGTATAGATCGGGTGACGGTTTCCAGCATTGCAGTTAAGGCCGGGATCGGTAAGGGTACGGTCTACAAGCACTTCCTGACTAAAAACGAGATCCTGGTGCGGATTATGCTCGATTACGAAGAGAGCATTACCCGCACATTGGCCGACGGTATTGCCAAGGCTGAAGCCGGTGAGTCCGGGGCCGCCGCCAAGGCCTATTTCGAGTCACGGCTGCAGCGCCCGGAACTGGATCGCCTGGTTCAGCACCTTGAGGTGCGCCTGATTGACTCTGAGGATGTGGCTCCGCAACTGGAGCAGTTGCACCAGATGCGCCGCTCCAATGAAGATTCCCTGAACAGCATGATTACCCGACTGATTGATCGCGGTGTGCTCGAAGATGTTCCTCCCCACTACCATTACCTGGCCTGCTGGGCCCTGGCCCAGGGCGCTGTCGAGCTCTGTTTTAGCCGCAGCTGGAATTACCGCCTGGACAGTGAAGAGCTGATGAAGTTTATTACCGGTGTGGGTGTCACTATTGGCAACAGGGGTCAGTACCGTGATCCATCCCTTCCTTCAAGCTCAAACTCAAAATCCAAGCCCAAGCCCAAGCCGGGTAAAGCCAAATAGTTGTGGCCACCAGCCACCTGGAAAAGCTCTTTTCTGACCTGCTTACCTCCCAGCAGAGCAGTGTAAATTCCCTTCCCCCGGTACATCTTTGGAATCCATCTCTCAGTGGCGATATAGATATAGTGATAGATCGTGAGGGTCGCTGGATTCACGAGGGCAGCGAAATTAAGCGCGACAAACTGGTAAAACTTTTTGCCTCGATTTTAGTTCGTGAAGGGGAGCAGTATTTTTTGCTGACCCCGTTTGAGAAGTGGCGGATTAAAGTCGATGTGGCGCCACTGTTTATTATTGCTGCAAGCCGCGAGCAGAGAGATGGCCAGCAGGCGATTACCCTCACCACTTCCACCGGTGACAGCCTGGTAGTGGGTAAGCAGCATCCGCTGTCACTGGTTGCACATTCCGGTGAATCACTACCCCAGGTCATTGTCAGGAATAACCTGCCGGCTCTTATCAGCCGCAATGTTTACTACCAGTTGATTGATTGGGCCCTTGAAGCAGCTGGTAGCAATACAGATAGCCTCTTTATAGAGAGTATGGGTGAACAGTTTTTACTTGGTGAGAGCTGATTAAACTTTCCGCTGGATAAAAAAATACCCGCACCAGAGTGCAGGTATTTTTAGCTTGTTTACTGCTGTTGCTATCTGCTGTTTTTAAT
>JBMYPM010000202.1:0-2734 GCA_049600275.1 Porticoccaceae bacterium
TTGCTGGGAATCACCACCTTTAGACCGGGGGTATGGCAGAAATAGGCTTCCGGGGATTGAGAATGATAGAGACCGCCATCAATACCGCCACCATAGGGGGCGCGAATGGTCAGGCCACCGCAGTTAAATTCGTTGCCACTGCGATAGCGAAACTTAGCGGCTTCATTAACAATCTGGTCAAAGGCGGGAAAGATATAGTCGGCAAACTGTATCTCGGCCACGGCTACCGAACCCTGTGCGGCGAGGCCAACCGCAAAACCGGCAATACCCTGTTCAGTCAGCGGGGTATTAAAACAGCGCGGCTTGCCATACTTTTCCTGAAGGTTGCTGGTGGCGCGAAATACACCGCCAAACTTGCCTATATCTTCACCCAGGCAGATAACCTTTTTATCGGCGGCCATGGCATTATCAAGGCCACTATTGACCGCCTGGAGTAAGTTCATTCTGGTTGTTGCAGGCTCGTTCATCACTTAACCCTCCCCGTGCATTCGATAGCTGTCGGGGTATTTGGCTATATGCTTTTCCAGGGATTTAAACTGCTCGACAAGGTGGGTCGGCGGGGTTTTGTAGACATCGCTAATTAATTCTTCAAGGGCTGGCTTGGGGCGTTTCTCTGCCAGTTTAAGCTCGGCGAGAATTTCAGCGCGATACTCTTTGCGCAGCTTTTCATCGCGGCTTTCATCCCACCACCGCTCTTTGACCAGCCAGTTTTTCATACGGTTAATCGGGTCTTTCTGGCGCCACTTCTCCTCTTCTTCTGGACTGCGGTAACCACTGGGATCATCCGAGGTTGAATGGGCCCCTAAACGATAGCTCATGGTTTCAATTAACACCGGCTGTTGCTGCTCTACGGCTATTTTTCGCGCTTCAGCGGCCGCGGCATAGACAGCCAGAATATCGTTGCCATCGACTCGAATGGTTTTAATGCCATAGGCAACACCCCGCGGGGCGATCCCATCACTGGCATACTGTTCTGAGGAGGGAGTAGAGATGGCGTAGCCATTGTTGCGCACCACAAAGACCACCGGGCTTTCAAGTACCGCCGCCATATTCAGGCCGGCATGGAAGTCCCCTTCCGAGGCCGCACCATCGCCAAAATAGCACAGGGTACAGGCGCTGTTTCCCGCCAGCTTTTGGCCATAGGCATAGCCTGCAGCCTGGGGAATCTGGGTTGCCAGCGGTGAGCGAATGGTCATAAAGTTGAGCTCGCGACAGCCGTAGTGAACCGGCATCTGCCGACCTTTGCCCAGGTCATCGGCATTGCTAAACAGCTGGTTCATAAACTGCTCGGTGGTAAAGCCGCGAAAGCGCAGGGCGACCTGCTCGCGATACTGGCCCATAACCATGTCGTCCTTGTTAAAGGCGGCAATGGTGCCGGCCACCGAGGCCTCTTCGCCGGTGCAGGTGAGATAAAAACTCAAGCGTCCCTGGCGCTGTGCGCCAACCATACGCTCATCAAGCGTGCGGGTGTAAACCATATCCCTGTAGATCTTTTCTGCCAGCTCCTGGCTTAGTTGTGGTGCCCTGGCACCTTTAACCAGGCTTCCATCCGCCCGAAGAAGACTGAGTGTGGGAATAGATATAGCGGATCCATCCATAAACACCGGCGTGTTTACCTGGTTGCTGGATACTGTGCTTTGTTGTGCATGTTTAACGGCCATGTGAGTAACACCCCTGCAATTCCATTTTTAATCGATCAGTCCGGGCTCTTTTTGTAAGACTTTTTTATTAATCTTATTAAACCCTCTGATGTGCTTTTCTAAGCGCTTGTTTCTAGGCATAAAATTAGCATGAGCACAGCTAGGGAATCCTGCCAAAGTGCTGGAGTCGCAGATAGAGTTAAGATAGGTTGTAGCGCAAACAGTGAATTTAATAACGAATTATTGCGCAATCTTTCCTATACTCAGATTAAACACCCAATAATGTGCGGACTATGACAGAACCCTGAACTTTCTTTTATCAGCCTTAAAACGGCCTTTAGTGAGCTTTCAGCACTTATGTTTACGCTGGTTAAAAGGACTATTAATCAATATAAAAAGTATAGAAGCCCTATGAGTGAATACAAACTGGATAATATTGACTGGAAGATTCTCAATATCTTGCAATCCGATGCAGGACTGTCAAATCTGGCGCTGGCAGATCAGGTCTGCCTGTCCCCATCGCCCTGTTCCAGACGGGTGAAGAACCTCGAAAACCTGGGCTATATAAGTCGGCGGGTCACTCTGGTTGATCCTCTGAAAGCAGGACTGCCAGTGACCGTTTTTGTGCAGGTCACCATGCACCACCAGGTTAAGAAAGACCTCGATCATTTTGCCCATCAGGTACTTAACTGGCCGGAAGTTATGGAGTGCTATCTAATGACTGGGGATTTTGATTATCTAATTAGAATAGTGGCGCCCGACCTGCTCGCCTACCAGGAATTCCTCGATAAACTAACTCAGGTCGAGGGCGTTGATCATGTAAAGAGCAGCTTTTCCCTTAAACCGATTTGCTATAAGACTGAACTGCCACTGGATCATTTGATTTAGCCGGCTGCCAGTGGTTGGTGCCACTGTTAAAACGCTCTTCGGCAACCCGATCGGCAATTACAAAAGTAGGCACATTTTCCGCCTCGCTGCGCACAAATATCTCTCTCAGGGTAGCGCCAATTCCCTCAACTTTGGTCGATAGATCGCTGGCATAATTTTCAGCACTGTAGTCAGCACTGAGCATCTTGCGCTGATAGTAGACATCA
>JBMYPM010000203.1:0-2715 GCA_049600275.1 Porticoccaceae bacterium
GGCGCTCCTGTTCAAGGCGTTTTTTCTCCGCAGCTTTTTTCTGCGCAGCAATTTTTGCCAGGCGCTTTTTCTCTTCGCGTTTTTTCTTGTCCAGATCTACCCTGGGCTTTTTCGGCACTGCTTTTGATTTAGGTGGCGGCGCTTTTTTCTTTGGTGCCAATTCAACAAGCTTAGCTTCTATATATTGCGGCTGCATGATCACCCGTTCGCTCTCGGGCTGCCAGTCGACAAAAAGAGCGCCAACCAGTCCAACATGCAGTACAAGGCTAAGCAAAATCGCGACTGAGTAACTCAGGGAATTACGCATATTAATTCTGTGGCGGCTCCGTCACCAGTCCCACTGAAGGGGCGCCGGCGACTTGCAGCTCACTCATCAGGTTGACCACTGTACCGTAATCAACACTGCTGTCGCCCCACACCAACACTGGTGTCTTGGGAGTCTGGCGCAAGATCTTCGCCACCCGATCTTTAATAACCGCCAGGCTCTGGGCCTGATTCTCGCCTTTTACATCAATCCAGTAACTGCCATCGGCTTTAATCGAGACAATAAAAGGCTCCTGGTCCTTGGTATCCATAGGTGCAGAATTGGCATCCGGCAGTTCGACCTTAACACCCTGCATCAGCAGAGGTGCGGTAATCATAAACACCACCAGCAGTACCAGGGTTACATCGATGTAGGGAACTACATTGATCTCGGCAACCAGTTTTCGCTTAGTTCTTTTGCTCTTCACTTATCAAGCCTCAGTGGGCATGTACTTGACGGTGCAGAATACTGGAGAATTCTTCCGCAAAGGTTTCGTAATTACCATTAGTCATCTCCACCAGGGCTGCGTAGCGGTTGTAGGCAATCACTGCTGGGATAGCGGCAAACAGGCCCATTGCCGTAGCGATTAGCGCCTCGGAGATACCTGGGGCTACCGTCGCCAGGGTCGCCTGCTGCACCATAGCCAGGCCGCGGAAGGAGTTCATAATCCCCCAGACTGTACCAAACAGTCCAATATAGGGGCTTACCGATGCAACACTGGCCAGAAATGGCAGGCTGATATTAAGCTTTTCATCCTCTCTCGACAGGGCCACACGCATCGCCCGATCGGTGCCTTCCATCACGGCATCCGGATCTGCTTTATCACCCTGGGTAAGCCGATTGAACTCGCGGAAGCCCGAGCGGAAAACATTCTCAATACCGTCTGTGCCGCCCTGCTGCTTGGCTTTCTGGGTGAGGTCTGTATAGAGACTATTGAGATCGACACCAGACCAGAAGGCATCTTCAAACTCGCGGAAGCCGCGCTGGGCACTGCGCAGGTAGAGACCGCGCTGAATAATCATCACCCAGGACATCACTGAGGCAATAAACAGGATCGCCATAACCCCTTGCACCAACAGGCTGGCATTGACGATTAACGACCATATAGATAAATTTTCTTCAATCACCGCTTAACTCCAGATTTAGCCGAGTTGGCTTTTTAAGGTTTCAAACATAGCTTTGGGCATAGCTTTGGGGCGCTTGCTAGAGGCATCGATACAGGCCGCCTTGACACTGCCCTCAACCAGCAAGCTGTCTCCGCGATAGACCTGCTGGGTCATTTCAAAGGTAACCCTGGTTGCCTTATCCAGCCTGGCAGTCACAAAAATCTCATCGTCCAGTACCGCCGGACTGTGGTATTTCAGGGCAACTTCGTGAACCACAAACTGCATTCCATCAAACAGCGCGGGCTTGTCAAAGCCGAGGCTGCGCATTAATTCCGTGCGCGCCCTCTCCATAAATTTTAAGTAGTTAGCGTAGAAGACAATACCACCGGCATCTGTGTCCTCGACATAGACTCTGAGAGGCAGAGAAAATTCACTCATCCCTTTAGCCATCTTGTTAGTCATCAAGGGCATCCATTTGCTGATTGAGGGTCTCTGCCGACTTGGGGCTTTGCAGTCCAAAATAGTCGTAGGCCATGCGGGTTGCCATGCGCCCCCGGGAGGTGCGCATCAGGTATCCCTGCTGAATCAGGTAGGGCTCGAGAACATCTTCAATGGTGCCGCGCTCTTCACTAAGCGCTGCGGCCAGGCTGTCCACCCCTACAGGGCCACCTTCAAATTTTTCCATCAGGGTTAACAACAGGCGTCGATCCTGGTGATCAAAGCCGCGCTGATCGACATTGAGCATATTCAGTGCCGCATCGGCAATCTCTGCGCCAATACTGCCATCGCCCTTAACCTCTGCATAGTCGCGCACCCGGCGCAGCAGTCGGTTGGCGATTCGCGGTGTTCCCCTGGAGCGACAGGCAATTTCACGGGCGCCAGCGTTATCCACATCGACATTTAATATAGAGCCTGCTCGCTGCACAATACTGGTCAAGTCAGCTTCAGAGTAGAACTCCAGGCGCTGGACAATCCCAAAGCGATCGCGCAGTGGCGAGGTCAACAAACCGGCCCTGGTGGTTGCACCAACCAGGGTAAAGGGTGGCAGGTCGAGTTTAATTGAGCGCGCCGCCGGGCCTTCACCAATAACAATATCGAGCTGGTAATCTTCCATTGCCGGATAGAGAATTTCTTCCACCACCGGGCTGAGGCGGTGAATCTCATCGATAAACAGAACATCACCGGGTTCAAGATTGGTCAACAGTGCCGCCAGGTCACCGGCCTTTTCCAGTACCGGGCCGGATGTGGTTTTAAGATCCACCTGCATCTCGTTGGCAATAATATGCGCAAGGGTAGTTTTACCCA
>JBMYPM010000204.1:0-2694 GCA_049600275.1 Porticoccaceae bacterium
AATGCAGTAACTGATGGAGCTGTTTTGGCAACAATATCTACTTATTATCCTGATATTTATCTGGAGCGGTTTTGTACGCTCCGGGCTTGGCTTTGGCGGAGCGCTGTTTACCATTCCATTTCTACTGTTGGTCCACAATGATCCGCTGTTTTTCCTGCCAATTATCTCTATACACCTGCTGTTTTTTGCCACGTTAACCCTATTACCTCATCCGCTGCCATCCAGGCGGAGTACTGACAATCGCAGCGAAAATAAACAGCCCAGCGTTAACTGGCGCTTTGTTCGCTACGCGCTGCTAATCATGATTATTCCGAAATTGGCCGGTGTTATCGGACTGCTGGTACTGCCCTCCGATTTAATGAACTGTATTATTTTTCTATTAATTGGCGCCTATTCCCTGACCTATATTATTGGTCGCCCCCTGCAGAGTAATAGTCGAGCACTGGATGCTGTTTTTTTGGTTCTGGGTGCCTATATTAGCGGCACCTCACTGATTGGCGGGCCGCTGGTTATCGCTGTCGCTATGCGCCATATTCAATCCCATGAGTTCCGCAATACATTGTTTATACTCTGGACAGTGCTGGTGAGTATAAAACTCTGCGCCTTTGCCTATGCCGACGTCGACCTGCAGTTTGCCGCGGCACTCTGGCTACTGCCCTTTGCCGCTATTGGGCATTTTATTGGCCTGCGCTTTCACCAGCAGCTTTTGCAGCAGACCAATGCCCGCTTCTACCATATACTGGGGGGCGTGTTATTAACCGCCAGTCTTGCAGGCATTGTGCAGATTCTTAGCGCCTAGAGGGCAGCCCTAGGACAACCCCTTAAATACAAGCTCTGTGGCGATACCGCCATGCTTTGCTACTATAAAAGGAGTATTCACAAGGAAGCGCTGCTGCAACCCATGTCTTCTATTATTATGCGCCTGGCTTTGCCCACAATCTGTTTCGCAGCAGCTTTAATATTAAGACAACAGCTGCTGCTCAACTCAGAGCTGGGCAGCAGCACTGAAGACCTAGTATTTCTGCTTCTGCAACTGCCCTATATACTTCTTGCCCTGGCTGCAGTGCTGGCACTGCTAAGCAACCATGCCGTGGAGGGCGGCGCCACAATCACCATGCTCTGCGTCTACTGGCTGATCCAGTCACAGCTGCAGATTCCATTGCAAACCCAGCCCGCCGCCCAGGTCTTTTACCTCATCAACCTATTGCTGCCCTGCCTGCTGCTCGCTTTTGCTTTTATGCCCGAACAAAACTGCCGACAACCATTGGGAATAGCTGCAATTGCCCTGACACCGGTGACGATTATTCTGCTGGCGCGATTACTGGCTTTTGACAGGGACCTATTTCTCGCCTCGGCACAGCAGGCTCTCGAAGGATCCCTGTTTGGTGGTCACCTGTCAGTGGCTCCCAGCCTGCTCTATCTTGTTGCCTTTGCTATATTTACTGGGCTCTGCATGTACAGGCAGCAGCCGCTGGAGAGCTCACTGCTCGGCTGTACTCTTATGAGCTACGTGACTTTTGGCTGGATTCATCTCGCCAATATTTCAGCTTTTATGTTCGCTGGTATTGGGATTCTGCTGTGCATTAACCTTACAGGCAGCCTGCTGAATATTGGCTATCGCGATGAGCTAACCCAAATAGGTAATCGGCGGGCGCTAAAACAGAGCGCCAAAACATTGCGTGGCAGTTACTCGGTGGCGATGGTAGATGCGGATTATTTTAAGAAGATCAATGATCAATACGGGCACGATCTGGGCGATCAGGCATTGCGTGTTATCGCCGGCTTACTGCACAGAACTGCCGATGGCGGCAAAGCTTTTCGCTATGGTGGCGAGGAATTCTGCCTGCTGTTTAAGGGTAAATCCAGGGAAGAGGTAATCGCCACAGTGGAAAATATACGCCAGGTAATAGCCAATTACGATATGGTTATTCGCGATAAAAAGCATCGCCCCAGAGCCTCAAAACAGGGTGAAAAACGCCGTGGTGCCAGCCGCCGCAATGGGGATTTGCGGCTCACCGTCAGTATAGGTGTGGCCAGCAGTGATAACAGTGGCCAATTTGAGCAGGTACTAAAAAAAGCCGATAAAGCTCTCTACCGCGCCAAAGCCAGTGGCCGCAATCAGGTGCAGGCGGCCTGAGTCTGCGAGAAATTAGTGATGGAACCTTGTCGTATATTCTAGGGGCTCGCGGTCAGTGCGGAAATTATTGGCAGGATCTTCTTTATCCACAAAGCCAAAAGACAACCCCATCAACAGCTTAAAATGGCTTTCAACACCCAGCTCCTCGCGAACCAGGTCCGGAAAACAACTAATGGAAGTCTGCGGGCAGGAGCCAATCCCGGCATTGGCCAGGGCCAGCATCAGCGTCTGGGCATACATGCCCACATCGGCAGCGAGACGCAGTGTTTCGGGAAATTCATCGGTAACAAAAATAAATGCCACATGGGGCGCATCAAAAAATTCAAAGTTGCGCATCCACGACCAGGCGCGCTTCTCGCGATCTTCGCGGGTCACCCCTTGATACTCCCAGAGACCCAGCGCCGAACAGATCTGGCGCTCGCGGTACGGGCCGGTAAATTTACCCTGCCATGGGAAATCAGAATTGCCATTGGGATTCTCTATGGCGGCTGCTATCATTTTTTCCCGCAATCGATCACAGGCACCACCGGAGACGACATGCACATGCCAGGGCTGAA
>JBMYPM010000205.1:0-2677 GCA_049600275.1 Porticoccaceae bacterium
CGGCAACCTGACCAGCGCAAAACTGATTCATGAAGTGCGAGAGGGTAAAATCTATGAGCGCCTTCTGCATATGGATGGCACTCAGCGCGATGTAGTCAGCCGCTCTGACAACCTGGGTTGCCTGCGCACAGGGGATATGCTGTTGCGCGGCAATGCCTATAAAATAAATGACGAAAATTACTCGCGCCTGAAAGATTTCTACGAATTTCATATTAAAGGGGATGGGCGTATCGCCAATCGCCAGGTCTCGATGGTTCACGTTCTGCCCAGGGATAAATACCGCTATGGCTATGTGGTGGCCATCGACAAGGAGTCCGGTCTTTTACTGCAGTCTGTCTTGATGAGTCATACCGGAAAGCCCCTCGAGCGATTCCAGTTTGTGGATATCAGTATCGGTGAATCTTTGCCAGAGATGGATTTCCAAATTACAGGCGGTGATTTTGGTGATGTTGACCAGGCAGACTGTGTTGAGTTGAACCGTAAAATAGATAGCCCGCAATCAATGTGGCAGTTGAGTTGGCTGCCGCCGGGTTTTGTTTTGGCTTCTTATCAATCACCTGGTGAAGATGGCCAGGAATCCATGATGTACACTGATGGCCTGGCGGTATTTTCAGTCTTTATCGATTCAGTGCAGGGCACAGTTCTGCCGCCTGTTGATGCAAAATTGGGTGCGACTGTTGCAGTGTTAACCAAAGCCGATATCAATGGTCACCAATATGCGATCTGCGTGGTCGGTGAAATTCCCCGTGGCACAGCCAGCCAAGTGGCCAGTGCTATTGGTTTAGCTCCCTAGGGATCGGTGCTTATGATTCTTGAAACAGGAACAGTTGTCGCGGTCGAACCTGATGGCCTCTGGGTCGAGACGATTCAGAAATCTGCCTGCGAAGTCTGTGTGGCTGAAAAAGGCTGCGGGCAAAAATTTCTCTCCAAGCTGGCGGGCAAAACAACCAGTATCAGGGTCTTGCTGAACAACCAGTCTCGAGAAAAACTCTCTGTCGGCCAGTCCGTGACTATTGGTATTCCCGAAGACGTTATTGTGCTGGCCTCGCTGCTGGTTTATCTGTTGCCGATAATTGGCGCTGTGGGTGGCGCAGCTGTCGCAAGCTATGCTGGTGGTGGCGATTTAACCAGCATTTCAGGGGCACTGGCTGGGTTGTTGTCCGGTGGGTTCCTGGTTCGAATGCACAGTAGAAAGTCCCGCAATGATTTGCGCTACAACCCAATTTTAGTTAGCAACAATATAGATAGTGAAGCGGCAATCATTCGCGTTCGATGATCTGTATTCACTTTTTCTGGCTATGCTTTAGTTTTCATCTCTCGAATTTTGTTACTCGACTCGTTACTCAGCTACTCTTAAAAAGCACAAAGCCCATTTTTTAACCCTTAGACATTGTTGATTTATTGGAGAACACTCTGTGATTAAAAACTTTGCCGCAGTTACCACGTTTGCCCTTATCCTATTAATATCACCAGGCGCCAATGCGCAGTTGCCAGACTTTACCGCGTTGATTGAAGAGACTTCTCCTGCGGTGGTCAAAATTAATACAGTGCAAAAGGCGCGTAAAAGTGCGGCATCGCAAATACCTCCGGGGCAGATTCCAGAAATTTTCCGTGAATTATTTCAACAGCGGGGAAGACAGCAGGAGCGGCAACCGGCATTTTCCCTGGGTTCAGGTTTTGTTATTTCCGAGGATGGCTATATTCTCACCAACCACCATGTGGTCGATGGTGCCGATGAAATAGTGGTCCGCTTTTCAGACCGTCGGGAATTTACCGCCGAGATGGTTGGCACAGATCGGCGCTCAGATCTGGCCCTGCTGAAAATTGAAGCTACAGACCTGCCAGTACTCAAGTTCTCCCAGCCCGACAAGCTAAAAGTCGGCGCCTGGGTGTTGGCTATAGGCTCGCCATTTGGGCTCGATTACTCAGCCAGCGTCGGTATTGTCAGTGCTATCGGGCGCAGTATTCCCACCGATAAAGGCGAAAACTATGTGCCCTTTATCCAGACCGATGTGGCGATCAATCCCGGTAATTCCGGTGGCCCCCTGTTTAATCTCGATGGCGAAGTGGTGGGCATAAATTCACAGATATATTCGCGCTCCGGTGGCTCTATAGGCCTCTCCTTTGCCATTCCCACCAGTGTTGCCATCGCTGTGGTTGAGCAGCTCAAGGAGAATGGCGTCGTCCAGCGCGGCTGGCTCGGAGTGGTGATTCAGGATGTGGATAGAGATCTTGCCCGCTCCCTTGACTTGGATAAACCTCAGGGTGCGCTTATAAATGCGGTTGAACCGGACAGCCCTGCAGACAAAGGTGGTATTAATCCAGGGGACGTCATCGTGCGCTTTAACAAACAGCCGATAGTAGATTCCGGTGATCTCCCCCATGTTGTCGGTATGATGGCGCCTGGCAAAAAAGCACCTGTAGTGCTGTATCGCAAGGGCAAGCTTAAAAAACTCAGCGTCGAAGTTGGCGCACTTGAAGGCGGGGACCAGGCTGTGGCCAGTCGCGGTGATGGCAGCGATCGCATTGGCCTGGTTGTCGAGGCACTCAGTGAGCGCGAGTTGAATTCTCTGGGTATTCGCGGCGGTGTGGTGATTGAGCAGATATCCCCGGCTTCAGCGGCAATTGAATCAGGGCTGCGTCGCGGGGATATTATCCTGCAGCTTGGTTACAGCCG
>JBMYPM010000206.1:0-2654 GCA_049600275.1 Porticoccaceae bacterium
GGCTATGCCATTGGCGGTCTTTCTGTGGGTGAGCCCAAGGAAGATATGATGCGCATTCTCGATCACCTGGCTCATAAGATGCCGGAGGATCGCCCCCGATACCTGATGGGGGTGGGCAAGCCGGAAGACCTGGTTGAGGGGGTGCGTCGCGGTGTTGATATGTTTGATTGCGTGATGCCAACCCGCAATGCGCGCAACGGTCACCTGTTTACCAGCCGGGGGGTGATCAAGATTCGCAATGCGCGGCACCGCAATGATACCGGGCCTCTGGATCCAAACTGTGACTGCTATACCTGTACTAACTTTAGTCGTGGCTATCTGCACCATCTGGAAAAATGTGGCGAAATGCTTGGTGCGCAGTTAAATACGATTCACAATTTACGCTACTACCAGACATTAATGGCGGATCTGCGCGAAGCTGTGGCTGAGGGTCGATTGGATGCCTTTGCTGATGAATTTTACGCTCAGCAGGCAACACCCAATCCCTAGCTACTTATGCATAGTCGTCGAACGGGGGTTTAAATCGGCAAATGCGCCCCCAATTTAACTGTTAATGCCGCTATAATGCGCCGCTGAATTACTAGACTCTCAAATTACCGGATATTCTAGCTATGCCTAATAAGTTTCCCCTATGGAAGAACCTGATGGTTCTTCTGGTTGTCGCATTTGGCTTTATCTATGCCTCAGCTAACCTCTTTCCACCCGACCCGGCAATTCAGTTGTCAGGGCAGAGTGGCGCTATGCAAATCGATGCTGCGGTGCTGGATAAGGTTGAGCAATCACTGGATGAGGCGGGTATTGAGTACTTTGCCGGTGAGACCGACGGCGAGAGCCTGCTGATTCGCCTGCGCGATGCTGACTTGCAGCTGCGCGCCAAAGAGGTGATTCAGGCGGAGATGGGCGGCGACTATATTGTTGCGCTCAACCTGGCACCCACCACGCCCCAGTGGTTGAGTGATCTGGGCGGCAAGCCGATGAAGCTGGGTCTCGACCTCAGTGGCGGTGTGCACTTTTTGCTTGAAGTCGATCTCGACTCTGCCCTGGCCACTCGCCTGGAAGGGGATCTGGAAGATGTTAAAAAAGCACTGCGCGAAGCGCGTATCCGCTATCGCAGCCTGGCTATAAAGGGAAACCAGATTATTGGCCAGTTCCGCGATGAGGAGCAGGTTGAAAAAGCTGAAGCTTTAATCCGTACTAACTATCGCGATCTGCAGCCGCTCTCCGAGCCCGGTCAAAATCCCCAGGTGCTTAAACTGGCACTCAGCGATCTGGCTACTCGCGATATTGAAGATAATGCCATCAAACAAAACCTGACCTCGCTGCGCAACCGTGTCAACGAACTGGGTGTCTCAGAGCCACTGGTTTCCCGCCAGGGTAAAAACCGTATTGTAGTAGAGCTGCCCGGTGTCCAGGACACGGCGGAAGCCAAGCGTATTATTGGTAAAACGGCCAATCTGGAATTCCGCCTTGCGGCACTGGATCGGGTCGGCGAAGTCTTTGATTTCCGCACCCCTTCAGGTCAGGGGCCGGATGCGCGCCTGGAGAGCAAAGCGGTGATCACCGGTGAAAATGTTACCGATGCCCGGGCCAGTTTTGATGAAAATGGTCGCCCCCAGGTCAATATCACCCTGGATGCAAAGGGTGGCTGGCAGATGGGCTATGCTACCAGGGACAATATTGGCCGCCGTCTGGGTGTACTGTTTATCGAGTACAAAACCAAACTGGAAAAATCCTTTGATGACAATGGCGAGCTGGTGCTGACTCCGGTTCCCTTTGTCGAGAAAAATATTATCAGCCTGGCAACTATCCAGGCTCAGCTGGGCAAGCAGTTCCGCATTACCGGCCTGGAGCAGCGTGAGTCCTCTGAGCTGGCCCTGCTGCTGCGCGCCGGTGCGCTGGCAGCCCCTATGTATATTGTAGAAGAGCGCACCATTGGCCCGTCGCTGGGTGCAGACAATATCGAACTGGGGGTTAAGTCGGTCACCGTGGGTATGGTTCTGGTGCTGCTGTTTATGCTGGTGATCTACCGCGCCTTTGGTGTATTTGCCAATATAGCCCTGGCGATGAACTTGGTATTGCTGGTTGCCTTTATGTCACTGATGGGTGCCACGCTGACACTGCCGGGTATTGCCGGTATCGTCCTGACGGTGGGTATGGCGGTGGATGCCAATGTGCTTATCTTCTCGCGTATTCGTGAAGAGCTGGCCTCCGGATCCTCCATTCAAGGGGCTATCAGCGGTGGTTATGATCGCGCCTTTGTCTCTATCCTGGATGCCAATGTGACAACCCTGATCGTTGCACTGATTCTGTTCCTGATTGGCTCTGGCCCGGTACAGGGTTTTGCGGTGACGCTGTCGATTGGTATTGTGACATCGATGTTTACCGCTATTCTGCTGACTCGCTCGCTGGTTAACCTGACCGTCGGCGGCCGCAAAATTGAAAAGCTTTGGATATAGGGAGAGGACGATGAGTGAATTAAAAGTGTATAACTTTATGGGCATCCGCAAAATTGCGGTTGTTCTCTCTGCCATTATGCTGGTGGTATCTATTGCCTCTCTCTCCATTAATGGACTGGTACTGGGACTGGACTTTTCCGGTGGTACCCAGGTGGAAGTGGGTTATGAAAAGCCCGCCGATGTGGGCGAGCTGCGCGA
>JBMYPM010000207.1:0-2647 GCA_049600275.1 Porticoccaceae bacterium
GGATGTGGTTTCGGTAAAAATATTCCTGGTCTTAAGCAGTACCAATCCAGCCCCGGGCTTAAACGATGCCAAAACCTATAGCTATGCAGACAAAGCCGGGATTACATTCGCCGACAGTAAAAAACGCCGTTTATTTAGCTCGGTGGCAAGGCTGACTAATGTAAGCATTAAGAGGGCGGGGCTGTGAATAAGAAAGCTATGAATAAAAAAGCTATGAATAAAAAGCTTAGAAACAATGTCCACAGAGAGAGGTGCCAGCAAAGCGGGGCAGTATTGGTGGTGGCGCTGTTAATGCTCTTAGTACTGACTACCCTGGGAGTTGCCACAATCACCTCCACCAATATCAACTTGCAGTTGGTGCAGAGCCAGCAGCGTCAACAGGAAACCGAGCAGGTGGCAGAAAACTCAATTAACTATCTGCTTAGTGATATTGATCACTTCGTCAATAACAGCGCCTATCTCGACAGCGATGGAGATTTTACCCTGTCATTTCCAACGGATATCAGCAACGGCCTGACGGTTACCGTAAACAGCCTGCAATGCCTTTTGCAGGCAACCCCCAGTGGCTGTTCACTGGTGGAGGGCAGCTCCGCACCCTGCCATCCGGATTATTACTGGGAGGCAAATATCAGCGTAACTGATAGTACCTCCGGGGCATCATCGACATTTATTGAAGGGTTTAAATTCAGGTATTTGGCAGGCTACTGCCCGGTCTGACCTTTCGGGAGGCTATCTATGAAATCGTTATTTTTACAACCATTAAGAGTGCTTGCCGCTGTATTACTGGCAGCTATATCCCAGGGCCTGAACTCTGCGGATATTGATATTTTTCGCACCAGCTCTGAAAATGTCGAAGCGCCAAATGTGCTGTTTGTGCTGGATAACTCAGCCAACTGGAATAGCAACTCCAGCGGGGTTACCAAACAGCAGATTATGCATGAGGCACTGTTTAAATTTCTTGATAACATGAAACAACGGTTTGTTGATAACCCGGATTTTGTCGGCATCAATATTGGCATACTGGTCTATTCCAGCGGCAACTCCCCAAAAGGGGGCAAAGCCATACAGGCATTCCTGAAAATTGACTCGGCGGGTTCCACTGCTATAGATGCCATCAAAGCGCGACTCTACTGCAACCCGGAGGTTTTTAAAGGTAAGGATGCCTCGACAAGAGAGGCTGCCTGCAATACACAGCTAGCCGCTGAATGGGGTTCAGCCGGTTTCGATGAAACGCTTTTTTATGGCTCGGAAAATCTTCCGAAAACCAATAATGCACCCATGGCACTGGCCTTTAATGAGGCCTATCTATGGTTTTCCGGTAAGCAGTACCAGGCCGGAAAACAGGATGGATCGCAGGACAGTACCGAATATGGTTATGATCCTGCAGCCTTTAATGGCGACAACTATATAAGCCCGATCGATGAGTCAGCCTGCGCCAATAACTATATTTTATTTATCTCAAATGGTGGCCCGGATAGCGGTGAAAATAATGTTGCAGAGTCCAAACTCAACGCCCTTGGTGGCGTGTTTTCCGGGGATCCACTGTCTACAGGATTTCACACCGGCGAGGAGGCCAACTGGCTCGATGAATACGCACGCTTCCTCAATACCAATGATGTCAACGACCAGCAGGACGGCAAGCAAAATGTTTCGGTCTATGCCATCGATGTGTTTGAGGCGCTCAATGCTTCCGGCGAGCAATACGACCCCCTAACCGACGCTGAAGACTATAAGAAAGAATTTGGCTTGACCAAGCCTGATGCTTCAAAGCATGCGCTGATGTACAACGCATCCGCTGGTGTCGGCGGGGGTGACTACCTGGTGGCCTCGGATGCCGATGCATTGGCCGCTGCCCTCGGCGATGTGATTGACGATATCTTGGAAAAGAACAGCGTCTTTGCCGCAGTCAGTTTACCGGTATCAGTCAATATAAAAGGCACCAATGAGAACCAGATCTATATGGGTATCTTTCGGCCTTCACAGAAACCGCGCTGGGCCGGAAACCTAAAGCTCTATCAAATTGGCCTCGATTCAATTACCGGTAAGCCGGTCTTGGTCGATGCCGATGGCAATCCTGCGGAAGACACAGGCACCGGATTTATTGAAACTGATGCTCGGAGTTTTTGGACTGCCAGCAGCAACTACTGGGAAAATATTCCCACTCTGTCCGTTGCCCGGGGCAATGTAACAACCAGTGCCAGTGATAATCCCGATGGCAAAGAGGTTGAGCGCGGTGGCGTAGCCCAGGGGCTGCGGCAATATGTTGGCACCAGTCGCAGTGTTTACACCTGTACTGGAGCCTGCAGCAGTTTGGAAAATTTCTCGACTACCAATAGCAATCTTAGCTTTGCTGATTTTGATGCGGCAGATAGCACCGAGATGAACAAGATTATCAACTGGTCAAAAGGTATTGATCTTGAAGATGCAGACAATGACGACCCCACTGATACCACAGATATTCGCCCCAATATCCATGGCGATGTAATCCACTCCCAGCCAGTGGTGATTAACTATGGCGGTAACACAGGCCCCTATGTGTTCTATGGCTCTAACGATGGCATGTTTCACGCGGTAAAAGGTGGGGTGATAGAAAAGACAGAGGACAGTAGTTCGGACGACGGCGAAGAGGTCTGGGCATTTACTGCTC
>JBMYPM010000208.1:0-2647 GCA_049600275.1 Porticoccaceae bacterium
TAGCGGTGCTGATCTGTTCGAAGGTCGCGCCAGGGTTGCCGGGCCACACAGGGTTTCAATTAATGGCCAGGACTACAGCGCTAAAGTCATACTTATTGCTACCGGTGGATGGCCCTATATTCCGGAGTTTCCCGGTAGCGAGCACGCCCTTAGCTCAAATGAGATGTTCTCGCTCGATCAACTGCCGAAAACTGCCGTAGTGGTCGGTGGCGGTTATATCGCCGTTGAGTTTGCCGGTATTCTAAATGGCCTGGGGATTGAGACCCATCTGGTTTACCGCGGACCCAATCTCCTTAAGTCTTTTGATCGCGAGATGAGCCAAAAGGTGACCGAGGGAATGATCGCCAAAGGCGTTAATATTCACCTGGATAGACAAATTAACCAGATTACCGAAACCGCAGATGGTTTATCAGTGGCGCTGGATAACAGCCTGTCAATTGATAGCGGACTGGTACTCTATGCCACAGGCCGCCAGGCCAATACCGCCAATCTAGGGCTTGAAAGTACCGCAGTGGTTCTGCGAGATAATGGCTCAATTGTAGTTGATGATAACTTTTGCACAGCTGAGCCCAGTATCTATGCGCTGGGAGACGTAATCGACCGAGTGCAGCTTACCCCTGTGGCCATCCAGGAAGCCATGGTACTTGTCGATCACCTGTTTGGTGATGGCAACGCCACAATAGACTACAGCGATATTCCAACAGCAGTCTTCTGCCAGCCCGAACTGGGCACTGTGGGGTTGAGTGAAGAGCAAGCCAGGGCGGAATATCCGGATATCGCAGTGTTTATATCCGATTTTAAACCCATGTTACAAACCCTGGGCGGCGGTGCCGATCGAATCACCATGAAACTGGTGGTTGATAAGCAGACGGATAGGGTAGTTGGCTGTCATATGGTTGGTGAGCATGCCGCTGAGATTATCCAGGGGCTCGGAATAGCCCTGAAGGCTGGTGCCACTAAAGCCCATTTCGATGCCACAGTGGGTATTCACCCTTCAGCAGCGGAAGAGTTTGTCACTATGAGAACCCAGGCTCGATAGCAAAATTGCAGGCCAATAACCCATTATAATCAATAGGATAGGTCGCTTTCCTAAACTTAAACATTATCTGTGGAACAGTCTTAAAACTGGCTTTTTGCGCGATCGAGCAGGCAGAGGGTCATGTATTTAAGGTCATTTAATGTTTTCAGGCTATCTGCCTTACCCTGCTTAATCACCAGCAACAGCATGGCATGACTAATCTCGTGATATGCCCGCCCCAGCCTTGCTAGCTCAGCAGGGCGCTCAGCAACCTCTAAACGCTCAAACAGTCGCGCCATAGCGCTGACTATAAGCTGGTTGTAGTCGCTATCCAGCTTTTTAAGCTGTGGCACGCCATACATTGCCCTTACCAGGGGCAAAAGCCCTTGCTGTGCGGTATAGGCAGCAAATATACGCTCTACACTCATGTCTACAAAGCGCTTCAGGCTCAGGGATTCAACCCTAAAGGCTTCCAGCTCATCGACAGCCCTCTGAACCTCCTCATGCCATTGCTCACCCAGCGCGTAGAGAATCGCATGCTTGTTGGGAAAGTAGTGGTAGAGGGTTCCTACAGAGATACCTGCACGCTTGGCCGCAAGAATAGTTGTCAGGTCATCCTGGCCGACTTCCTCCAGAAGCAGGGCGGTTACCTGCAGAATGGACTGCCTGCGCTCATGTGCGCGCTTCTGAACCGGCTCAGATCGCGGAGATAATCTATCACTATTCGACATTACTATATTCCTCTTCTATTTGGCTGCAGGCCAGGCAGACAGGCTAATGCAGGATATCTAACGGCAAACAGCTTAACCTATATTCGAATATATATTCAACTATAATTGAAGGATTATTCAATAAAGACGTACGAAAGGGAAATTATATACATGCTGTGGATAAGGAGACCCGATCAGCCTCGCAAGGCGCCATAGTGAAGACTTACAAAGAATAGCAAAAAGAAGATAAAAAAGTTGTGCTGGGCAGCAGGCAAAAAAACCGCTTTTAAAAGCCGGGACTTACCCGAAGAACTTTTAATAAGTGATTGATATTGTTAATAAAAAGTGGCTGGATACTATAAAGGTCGGCTATACATCACGAGTCTTACCCGATCTGCCCCGTTCTTTCATATCTGACTGGATATAGACCTGGTCTGTGGTGCCCATACTGGCATGGCCAAGATCATCGGCCATATGTTTAAGGGGGCGTGTGGCAATATCCTGTGAGGCGCCAGTATGCCGTAACCAGTGAGTTGTAGCCTCACGCAGCGCTTTGGCCTCATCGGTAAAACCCTCAGCAATCATCTTGTCATAGGCCAGATCAAAGGCCTCTTGAACGATCCGCCGCAGCTGTCGGGATGTCATACCGCCAACACCGCGGTTTTTAGCCACCAGAGTTGAGTTGACTCCAAAGGTAGAGCTGATCGAGGCGCGGTATTTATGGTAGCGATCTATATAGGGAGAAAGGGCACTTGGAACTGAAATATCCCGCATCTTGTTACCTTTACCCAGTACTTTAAGCCACTGGTTACCGTCGCTATCACGCCAAAAATGCTTCCAGACCGGTTGCCAGTTAGTGCGGTCAGATAGCTCAGACACCCTTAAATAGAGGGTTTTAAGCATAGCTATAATAAATAGC
>JBMYPM010000209.1:0-2645 GCA_049600275.1 Porticoccaceae bacterium
CTTAACCCCATATAAAACACCAGGGTTTGGTTGGGCTGGACTAACTCCGGCCAGTTTAAATCCATTTTACCCGAGCGCAGATGGCCGGCAATAAAGCGTACAGACTGGGCGTGATCGCGATGGGTCAGGGGTATTCCAGCGTAGCTAGCACAGCCGGAGGCGGCGGTAATACCTGGCACCACCTGAAAGGGAATATTGTGTTCGGCAAGGGTTTCGATCTCTTCGCCGCCCCGTCCAAAGATAAAGGGGTCCCCGCCTTTGAGGCGAACAACCCGGTTGCCTTCAAGGGCATAGTCGACCAGTTTTTGGTTGATATTGTCCTGGGTTACCGGATGGTCACCGGCGGTTTTACCCACATAGATTCGCGTGGCATCGCGGCGCACAAGATTGAGTACTTCTGGTGAGACCAGGCGATCGTATAAAACGATATCGGCCTGCTGCATCAGCCGCAGGGCTTTAAAAGTAAGCAGATCGGGATCACCCGGGCCGCCGCCCACCAGATAGACCTCACCGGTTTTAAATTCGTCGGTATTGTCGAGTTTATCGGTTAGCAGGCGCTCAGCCTCGTCGAGATTATTGGCATAGGCCTGTTCGGCGATCGGGCCATAAAACACCTCTTCCCAGAACGCTTTGCGGTCGGCGCCATTGGAGAACTTGGCTTTAACACGCTCGCGAAAGCTGCCGGCCAGTGCGCCGAGCTTGCTCATCCCTGCCGGCAGCAGCGCTTCAAACTTGGTCCGCAGCAGTCTTACCAGTACCGGGGCATCACCGCCACTGGAGATAGCAATTTGAATCGGCGAGCGATCGACAATTGACGGGAAAATTACCGTAGAGAAACCCGGGTCATCGACGACATTGGAGAGTATATTGGCACTCTGGGCATGCTCAGAAACCAGGCGATTGAGATCGCGGTCATTGGTTGCAGCAATCACCATAACAATATCGGGGATATCCAGCATATGCTGGTGCTCGTAGGCGGCAGTAATCAGCTTGAGACCATTGCAGCCATGCTTCTTGTCAGCGGCATCCATCTCCAACAGGTCGGGACAGAAGTCTTTGGCAACGATGGTGATTATGGCGCTGGCCTCTTGAACCAGTCGCACTTTGCGCAGGGCGATTTCGCCACCGCCAACCACCATAATATTGCGGCCTTTAAGGTTATGAAATAGGGGCAAGTAATCCATTATTTGATATGTGTCTGCCCATTCATAAGTGGCTGCAATACCTCGGGTACGGCGATAGAGCCATCGGCCTGCTGGTAATTTTCCATTACCGCAAGCAATGTGCGCCCCACTGCAAGGCCGGAGCCATTGAGGGTGTGCAGCAATTCAGGTTTGCCGTCGGCATTTCTGTAGCGCGCCTTCATACGACGGGCCTGGAAATCGGCAAAGTTGCTGCACGACGAGATCTCGCGGTACTTTTCCTGGGAGGGTAACCAGACTTCAATATCGTAGGTCTTGGCTGCAGAGAAGCCGAGATCACCGCCACAGAGAATAACTGTGCGGTACGCCAAGCCGAGCTTTTGCAGGATGGCCTCAGCGTGACCAACCAGCCCTTCCAGGGCATCCCAGGAATCATCGGGATGAACAAACTGTACCATTTCAACTTTCTCGAACTGATGCTGGCGAATCATTCCCCGGGTATCGCGGCCATAACTGCCCGCTTCACTTCTAAAGCAGGGTGTGTGTGAGACAAACTTTACCGGCAGGTTTTCGACAATTTCATTGCGGTAGATATTGGTAATCGGTACTTCTGCGGTGGGTATCAGGTAGAACTCCCGCTCGTCGTCGAGCTTAAACAGGTCTTCTTCAAACTTGGGCAGCTGGCCGGTGCCGTAGAGTGAATCACGGTTCACTATATAGGGGACATAAACCTCTTCGTAACCGTGCTCCTGAATATGAGTGTTGAGCATAAACTGGGTCAGCGCCCGGTGCAGGCTGGCCAGGCCACCACGCATTTGGGAGAAACGTGATCCGGTAATTTTTGCGGCGCTATCAAAGTCCAGTCCATTGAGTGCATCACCGAGATCGACATGATCCTTAACCTCAAAATCAAATGATTTCGGCTCACCCCAGCGTCGAACTTCGACATTGTCGTCTTCATCGTTGCCGGCAGGTACAGTGCTGTGGGGTATATTGGGAATACCCTGCAACATTGCATCCAGCTGTGCCTGCACCTCGGCAAGACTTGCATCTGCCTGTGCACAATCATTTTTAATCTGTTCACCCCTGGCTTTCAGTGGCTCGATATCCTCACCCCTGGCCTTGGCCTCACCAATCAGCTTGCCCATGGATTTTGCATAGGCGTTGCGTTCCTGCTGCAGACTCTCAGCAGCTAACTGAAGTTGCCTGCGCTGGGCTTCAAGTGCGAGAAAAGCCTCTGTATCAAGGTTATAGCGCTTGATTTTCAGGCTATCGGCAACGGCATTTAAATCCGAACGTAACAGCTTCGGGTCGAGCATGGTGGTTTCCTTAAACTAAATTAAAAGCAAATTTTACAGTAATCGGGCAAGCCAGATTGAGCAACTAATGGCAACAAGACAGAGAATCAGGGTTGCCAGCACATAAACCAGCGCCAGAAAAAGGTGGCCATTTTGCCACAAACCCAGGGCATCAAGCGAGAATGTTGAGTAAGTGGTAAACGCA
>JBMYPM010000210.1:0-2637 GCA_049600275.1 Porticoccaceae bacterium
TGATAAAAGTCGGTGAAATAAAAACATTTGAAGAGCTGCTTGAAAAGCATGGTACAGGGAGAGGCTGTGATATTTGTAAGCCGGCTGTGGGTTCTATTTTGGCATCCCTGTGGAACGACTATGTGTTAAAAGAAAAGCATGTAGGCCTTCAGGATACCAATGATAATTTTCTTGCTAATATGCAAAAAAACGGCACTTACTCTGTGGTTCCTCGGGTTGCTGGCGGTGAAATTACCCCTGACAAATTAATTCTCTTAGGCGAGGTGGCCAAAAAATATAATCTCTACACCAAAATCACGGGTGGTCAGAGAATTGATTTATTTGGTGCCCGAGTTCAGCATCTTCCGGCTATTTGGAAAGAGCTTGTGGATGGCGGTTTTGAAACTGGCCATGCCTACGGCAAGGCCCTGCGCACGGTTAAGTCCTGCGTTGGCAGTACCTGGTGTCGGTATGGCGTGCAAGATAGTGTTGCCATGTCGCTACTTATTGAAAACCGCTATAAAGGTTTACGTTCCCCTCACAAAATTAAATCTGCTGTTTCAGGCTGTACACGCGAGTGTGCTGAGGCACAGTCCAAAGACTTTGGTGTGATTGCTACCGAAAAAGGTTGGAATCTATTTGTCTGCGGTAATGGCGGTATGAAACCTCGCCATGCCGACTTATTTGCAACAGATATAGACGACGAAACCCTGATTAAATACATCGATCGCTTCCTTATGTTCTATGTGCGCACCGCCGACCGTTTACAGCGAACCTCGGTATGGCTAGAAAACTTAGAAGGAGGTCTCGATTACCTTAAACAGGTAGTTATTGAAGACTCGTTGGGTATTGCTGAAGAGCTAGAACAGCAGATGAATAATATTGTTGATACCTACCAGTGCGAGTGGAAAACAACTATTGAAGACCCCGAAAAATTAAAGCGTTTTGTGCAATTTGTTAACTCTGATGAAGAAGACGAGCAAATTGTATTTGTTCAAGAGAGAGGTCAGCCAAGACCGGCTACCGAAGAAGAACGCATTCAACTTTTAGAAAAAAGCGCTTAAGGAAAATTCATGGCTAAATCGACGATTATTTGTAGTCTGCAGGATCTGGTAGTTAACTCTGGGGTCTGTGTCAAAATTGGTGATCAACAGGTGGCTTTATTCTATCTTCCTGATGAGAGCCCTCAGGTTTATGCCCTGGGTAATTGGGATCCCATTGGTAAAGCTAACGTATTATCCCGCGGTATTATTGGCGATATTGAACAGCGTCTGGTAGTAGCTTCGCCACTGTATAAGCATCATTTTGATCTTGTGACCGGCGACTGCATAGAAGATTCTGAAGTCAAGGTGCCGGTCTATGGTGTGGCGTTGGAAGCTGATCAAGTGGTACTCGTTTAAGTTCGCTAATTGATTATTTTATGAGTCTGTGTGATCAAATAAAAACAACCTGTCCCTACTGTGGTGTGGGCTGCGGTGTAAAAACCAGTATCAGTGATAATCAAATTATTGCTGTATCTGGAGACGACACTCACCCGGCAAATTATGGAAAGCTGTGTGTTAAAGGGACCACTCTGCATGAAACTATGGGCGATAATGGACGCCTGACCCACCCAGTTGTTGAGGGTCAACAGGTTGAATGGTCCACTGCTATTGATACAGTCGCTGACCGATTAAAGGGCATTATCGAAAAGCACGGGCCAGAGGCCATTGCTTTTTATCTCTCGGGGCAGTTGCTTACCGAAGACTACTATGTTGCCAACAAGCTAGCCAAGGGCTTTATCGGCACGGGTAATGTAGATACAAATTCACGACTCTGTATGTCCTCGGCTGTGGCTGGCTACAAGCGCGCCTTTGGCAGTGATGCGGTGCCCTGCAACTATGAAGATCTTGAGCAGGCAGATTTACTTGTTCTTACCGGCTCCAATGCAGCATGGACCCATCCGGTACTCTATCGAAGAATGGTTGCGGCCAAGCAGGCCAATGCACAGCTGAAAATAGTGGTTATTGACCCCAGACGAACTGCGACCTGTGATATTGCCGATCTTCATTTGGCAATCGACCCGGGTACAGATGCTTTCGTGTTTTCCGGACTGTTAAATTTTCTGATTGCAAACGGCCATACTGACGACGCCTTTATCGCAAACCATACACAGGGATTTGAGGACTGTGCCGACAATCTTCAAGCCCTTTCAATTCCAGTGGTGGCTAAAACATCCAATGTCGGGAAAAAAGATCTCGAAACTTTTTATAACTGGTTCTCGAACACCCCTAGAGCGATTACTTTTTACTCACAAGGCATTAACCAATCATCAACCGGAACAGACAAGTGCAATGCCATTATTAACTGTCATCTGGCCACTGGAAAAATTGGCAAGTCGGGTATGGGTCCCTTTTCCATAACCGGTCAGCCAAATGCAATGGGTGGTCGTGAAGTGGGTGGCCTAGCTAATATGCTCGCGGCACATATGGACTATACCGAGGAAAATACTGCATTAGTTGGAGAGTTCTGGGGCACAGAAAATATCAGTCAGAAGCCAGGATTAAAGGCTGTTGATTTATTTAATGCGGTGGCTGATGGGAAAATTAAGGCGGTGTGGATTATGGGAACTAACCCCGTGGTCAGCATGCCAAACGCCGATCATTTCAAGGCGGCACT
>JBMYPM010000211.1:0-2634 GCA_049600275.1 Porticoccaceae bacterium
GCGGAAGATGGGGTTAGCTGTATGACCGATGTCACCGGCTTTGGCCTGCTCGGCCATCTTCTGGAAATCTGCCAGGGCAGCAATCTGGCGGCAACAGTTAACCTTAAGGATATTCCACTGTTAGATCCTGCAGTGATCAATTACCTCAACCAGGGCTGCATTCCCGGGGGCAGTACACGCAACTGGGAGAGTATCAACCGGCATATCAGTGGCACTGACCAGCAGAGCCAAACATTGCTCTGTGATCCCCAGACTAGTGGCGGCCTGTTAATTGCGGTTGAGCCAAAAGATGCACAGAAGGTAAGCCAGATACTTAAACAGGCAGGCTGTTATGACCAGCCCATTGGCGAGCTGGCAACTGTGACAGATAGCCCGCAGATCCGGGTAATTCCATGAGCCTGCCACTGGTCAATAACTACCGGCAGCTGCTGCTCGACAACATTCCAATGGTTGATGTGCGCGCGCCGGTTGAGTTTGCCACTGGCTCTCTGCCCACTGCGGTCAATCTGCCGCTGATGGAAGACAGTGAGCGCCACCAGGTGGGCATCTGTTACAAACGAGAGGGGCAGCAGGCAGCTATAGAGCTGGGCCACAAGCTGGTCACCGGCGAAATTAAAGCCAGGCGCATTAGGGCATGGCAGGATTTTATGGCGGCCAATCCCAACGCAGTTCTCTACTGTGCCCGGGGCGGATTGCGCTCACAGCTAAGCCAGGAATGGCTGGCTGAAGCTGGTATTCAATGCCCTAAAGTTGAAGGCGGCTACAAGTCATTACGGGGTTTTCTATTTAACTACCTGAACGATTACTGCCAGTCCCATAAATTTTTTATCTTGTCTGGTATGACCGGTACCGGCAAAACCGAGATTATTCAACAGTTACCCACTGGGGTTGATCTTGAAGGCGCGGCCAATCATAAGGGTTCGAGTTTTGGTCGCCCTCTGGATTGCCAGCCGGCGCAAATCGATTTTGAAAATAAAATTGCCCTCGATCTATTAAAAGTACAGAACCAGCACCCAGGTAAAACCGTTATTTTGGAAGACGAAAGCCGCAATATTGGCGCCCGTCATCTACCCCATTATTTTTCTGACCTGATGGCACAGAGTGCCTTTGTGGTTATAGATATGGATTTTGAGGAGCGCCTGGAAAGACTGTGGCAGGAGTATGTTGTTGAGCGCCACAGCAAAACCATGGCGTTTTTTGGCACGACGGGTGAAGAGGAATTTGCCAGCTACCTGACCGAAAGTCTATTGCGGGTAAAAAAGCGCCTGGGTGGCCAGCGCACCAAGGAACTTTTGGCTTCGATGGAAAATGCTATTGCGGTGCAACACCAGGATAATTTTGCCAGCCACCGCCACTGGCTGACGGTACTCACTCGCGAGTACTATGATCCTATGTACAGTTATCAGTTGGATAAGAAAAAAGAGTTAGTGGTTTTTAGAGGTAGTCGTTCTGAGGTTGTTGAATACTTAACTTGTCATTCTGAACGCATGTGAAGAATCTCTTAATGCTGGACGAGGTTCTTCGGCTTCGCTCAGGATGACGGATTACTAAACTGTTGTTATTTTGACAGAGTACTAAACACTGTCAGCGCGGCGGCATCCTCACCCCGCCATCAAGGCGAATAGTCTCGCCATTAAGATAGCTATTCTCAACTATATGCACCACCAGCTGACCAAATTCCGCTGGCTCTCCCATTCGCCTGGGAAAGGGAATATTGGCAATAATTCCATCCTGTACCTTTTCTGGCATTGCTTTCATTAGCGGTGTCGCCATCACCCCCGGGGCAATAGAATTTACCCGAATGCCCTCAGCGGCCAGATCCCGAGCCATAGGTAATGTCATGCTGGCAATACCACCTTTGGTGGCTGAATAGGCACACTGGCCCATCTGGCCATCATAGGCGGCTATAGAGGCAGTATTCACAATCACTCCCTTTTCGGATTTTTCACCGGCCTTGTTACGCGCCATTGCCGCCGCTGCACAGCGGGCAATATTAAAGCTGCCAACCAGGTTCACCTCTATGACCTTGCGGTACAGTTCCAGGTCATGGGGCTCGCCCTCGCGATTGATGGTTTTTGCCCCAATGGCTATACCGGCACAGTTAACGCAGATATCCACATGCCCCAGATCATTGATAACCTTTTCAAAAGCGGCCTCAGCATCCGTGCCACTGGAGACATCCAGCTCTATAAAATGCGCCCTGTCCGCGCCCAGTTCGCTAACAGCCAGTGCGCCCGCCCCGGCATTCATATCAAAGATCACAACAGTTGTACCGGCATCCACCAATGCCTGGGCAGCTGCGCGACCCAGGCCCGATGCACCGCCAGTTATAACTGCAACCTTATTGTGTAAATCCATTTTTTACTCCTGACTAAATAATGTCTAACAATAGTTCACGGGCAATAATAATTCGCTGAATCTCACTGGTTCCCTCATAGATGCTGGTAATACGTGCATCTCTGGACCAGCGTTCCAGGGGGTACTCTGCACTGTAGCCATTGCCACCGAGCATTTGCAACGCTGAATAACAGGCAGCATTGGCTTTTTCACTGGCAAATACCTTGGCCATGGAAGCCTCTTTGGAAAAACTCAGTCCCTGCTCCTTTTTCGAAGCCGCCTGCATTAATAACAGTC
>JBMYPM010000212.1:0-2615 GCA_049600275.1 Porticoccaceae bacterium
TCTGGTTGAAATTATGGGGGGTGTCGGCGTCTTAATCCCGAGGTTTCGCGCCCTCGCCGGTACAGGCCTGGTCGCGTTGTTAATTGCGGTGTATCCGGCCAATCTGCATATGGCATTTAATCCCCATCTATTTCCCCAGTTCCCGCTTTCAGCCCTCTATATTCGCCTGGCCCTGCAGTTTTTAGCTTTCTACTGGGCCTGGACTGTTACCAGGCCAGAGCGGTTCCAGCCGCAGAGTTAATCACTTATGATAGGCCGTTAAAAGCTATAGCTGTTTAATTTAACTGGCCAGGTTTAATATGAGTTTCGATGCTGCTTCCGATAAGTTTTCCGACCCCTTTATCACCTCTGATGGCTCCACCAGGGCCAGTGTAACGCTCAACCAGCTTCAGACCCTTTGGTTTAATACCGGCACCCTCTGTAACCTGGCCTGTACTAACTGCTATATAGAATCAACGCCGACCAATGATCGCCTTGAATATATTCGCCTGGCTGAGGTGCAGCAGTTTCTCGATGAGATCCAGGGCCAGGATCTGGCCACCACTGAAATTGGCCTTACCGGCGGTGAGCTGTTTATGAACCCGGATATTATCGCGATTATGGGAGCCATATTGCGCCGTGGCTTTCAATTACTGGTGCTGACCAATGGCATGCGCCCCATGACCAAGCTCGGTGACCAGTTGCTGACGTTGCATAAGCTCTATCCCGGGCAGTTAACATTGCGCGTCTCTGTGGATCACTACCGTCCTGAATTGCACGAAGAAGAGCGCGGTGCCAGGTCATGGCAGCCAATGCTCGATGGGCTGCGCTGGCTATCAGATAATGGCTTTAACCTGGATGTGGCCGGTCGTACCCTTTGGGGCGATGACGAGCAGAGCCTGCGCCAGGGTTTTGCTGGCCTGTTTAAGCAGAACAATATAGCTGTGGACGCAATGGATAAAAAACAGCTGGTGTTATTTCCCGAGATGGCCGAGGGCAGGCCGGTTCCTGAAATTACCACTGCCTGCTGGGATATTCTCGGGGTTAAACCGGCTGCAATGATGTGTGCAACATCGCGGATGGTGGTTAAGCATAAAGGGGACGCTACTCCCAGTGTTATGGCCTGTACCTTACTGGCTTACGACCAGCAGTTTAACCTGGGCAGCACCCTTGCCGAGGCGGCGAAGACTGTGCAGCTCAATCATCCCCACTGTGCGGCATTCTGTGTACTGGGCGGCGGAAGTTGCTCTGTAGCAGACTGATACAGTGCTGGAATTATATTAAAGTAAATTCTATTTAATGCTTCTAAATATATAATCTAAAACAGCTTTCTGGCTTTTATTTCTGGCGGTTTCTGTCGGTAGCTCATCCCTTAGTCCCCTCAGGTCGTCGATGGTATCCACATCGGTAATGGACTCCAGTAATGCCGCTTTTGAGGGCAGCCGGGCGAGTAGCTGGCTGGCAGTTTCCTCTGTACTGTAAGTCACATTTGTCCAGGTATCCCTGGCAATTGGCGCTCTGCCGGCAAATAAATAGTAGCCGCCATCCACTGCGGGACCCATTGCAAAGCTATGGCTATTCAGGGCTTCAATGGCACTGTTTAGGTGGGTCAAGGAGAGTTGTGGTGAATCTACACCTATTAGAATAACCCGCTGGTATTTAGCCAGAAGTGTCTGGTAGATATGATGCTGGCGTTCGCCGAGATCACCTTCACCGGTATAGATAGATTCAAAACCCTGCCATATTGAATGAGATAGTCCAGCTTTTTCGCCCACTGCCCAAAACGGCACCACATCCATAGTGTCTGACGCTGATTCCAGGGTTTCTTGAATAGCCTCTGTGCAGAGCCTATAAAACTGTTCCGCACCTGCTGTGCCTATGGTTGCCGCCAGGCGGGTTTTGACGGGCGATAGCCCGGGGGTTTTAACAAAAACTGCGATGGCAGTAGAGTCCAGTAAATCCTTAGTCATACAGGGCTCTTATGCGTATAGCGATAAGTTTTAGCAGCTGTGGCAATGACATTAGAATCCATCGCCACTGGTAGAGCAGGGATAATTTCAGCCAACCCTGCTGCTGATATTTGCGGCCGCTGGTCAGCAGTTTTGAGGGGATGCGCTGCAATTTGATTCCAGCCTGGTGAGCCTGCCAGACAAAGAGTAAATCTTCGCCGTAGGCTGTCTCTTCGCAGTAGCCGCCAAGGTCATTAAACCGGGATTTTTTGATGCAAAAGCCCTGATCGCCAAAGGGGATACCCAGTAATCTTGAGCGCAGGTTGGCGCCCATTGCATTGCAGCGTAAAAATCGCCAATCAAAGGCCAGGTCAAAATAGTGCAGGGCGTCAGGGTACTGTTCGAGACTCTGCTTAAGAGCGCAAAGATTATCTGCGCTGATGCGACTATCTGCATGAACAAACCATAACCATTCACCGCTGGCCTGTGCGGCACCGCTGTTAAGACTCTTTGCGCGGCTTTGGTTGGAGCAGGGGATTATCTCTGCTTGCAGTTGCCTGTGGCTTTGCAGATCGGCGAGCAGTTGTTTGTGTTGGGTTTCATTTGGTGCCAGGGGAATAATAACGCTGACCTGGGCAAGGCCGCCTTCGGGCTGATGGCTCTCCAATGGCTGATGGCTCACCGCTG
>JBMYPM010000213.1:0-2605 GCA_049600275.1 Porticoccaceae bacterium
TACTATTGGTTTTAGTATTGGCGGCCTGGCCTTCGATGCGGTGATTACCAGTACCCGCAGCCTTAACTGGGACAGTATGACCCCCAACTTCTATTTCCTGTTTCCGGAGGGCTATCTGGAAAATTATCCCCGCACCCATATGACCAGCTTGCATATTCCCGCTGCGGAAAAGCTACTGGTCAATGATCTGTTGCGCCAGTACCCGACGGTGCAGGTAATTGAGCTGGATAAAATTATTGATCGTATTCGCACCATTGTCTCCCAGGTCACCCGCGGTCTTGAAATGATGACCCTGTTGATTCTCGGTTGCGGTGTACTGGTGATGTTTGCCGCCGTTAGCCTGTCGATGGCTGAGCGGCTGCAGGAGAGCGCCATACTGCGCACCCTGGGCAGTTCGCGGCGGCTGATTCTGGGCGTGCAGTGGGTTGAGTTTACCACCCTGGGGCTGATGGCTGGCCTGCTGGCGGCGCTGGGGGCGGAGTTGACCATCGCCATGCTACAGCGCTTTATGTTTAGTATGCCCTTTAGCTGGCACAGCTGGCTTTGGCTTGCCGGGCCATTGGGCGGGGGTTTGCTGGTAGGTCTGTTGGGAGTGGTTTACAGCCGCAGGGCGGTCACTCAACCGCCCCTCAAGGTTCTTAATAGTCTTTAGAGCTCTTCACAAACTCTTCTTTTATGATGCTTCTGTTTTTAGGGGAAGCTGGATATGGAAAGTGGTGCCAATCTCAATATCTGAGGTGACCGCAACCTGTCCCTGGTGCTGCTCGGTGATAATAAAGTGAGCAAAGGAGAGGCGATCTGCCGCACCGTAATAGTCCTTACCCCTATGACTGGGAACCGCGTTAGAAGCTGTATCCGAACTTGGTAAACTGTTATTTTCATTGGCAAAAAACGGTTCGAAAATATACTGCTGGTCTTCAATGCTAATACCCAGGCCGTTGTGCTGCACGCGCACCCAAATCGCCTCGTAAAACTCACTGATCTCAATATTTATAACCGGTGTGTGCTCGGGATCCTCAGCTTTGCCCAGGGCATGGCAGGCATACCTGAATAGACTTAAAAACACCTGCTGCAGTTTTGATGCGTGGCAGCTGAGCTCTGGCAGATCATCCGCGTAGCTTTTATTGATAGTCACATCCTTAAAGCGCAATCCCTTGGTGACCGACAGCACATCTTCCGCCAGTTCAATACTGTGATCCATAACCTGGGTAATATTGGCGAACTGCTTTTCTTCCACACCACTATCGGAGAATGTCACCAGGTTTTGGATAACCGTTGCCGCCTGGCGACCACGGATAAGGGCATCTTCCAGTAATTCATTGAGGCCGATAGGGTCTATATGCTCTTCGGTAAGGTCCTGGCGCACGGTCTGGACATCCTTGAGGATTGCCTGCAGGGGAATATTGATATCGTGGGCCATAATCGCTGCCATCTCACCCATAGAGGACATCTTGTCCCGCTGGATTAGCATATTTTCACTCTGCACCCGCTGGGTGACATCGTCGACCAGGATAACCACTCCGGTTTCACGCTGGTCGTGAAGGGGATAGATCGTAATATCAAAATGGTACTGGCCGCGCTGGCTGTATTTGATGGTCAGGGTTTTATCTTCATCCTGGGCCTTTTTAATCTGCGCCGGTGTCACCGTCATGGTCGGGTAGGCTTCCCAGAGATTTTTGCCCAATACAGCATCGGCAGGCAGGCCGCTGATCTCCTCGGCACGACTGTTCCACTGGGTGATCTCGCCCTCTTTATTCAGGCCGATCAGCATCAGCGGCATAGAGCGCAGAATACTGGTGATATAGGATTCAGAGAGACGCAGTCGGGTAGTGGTTTCCAGGTGTTCGTCAATCTCCTCTTCCAGCGCTTTATTGCTGTCCTGCAACATTACATTGGCTTCATCCAAAGTGGCGGTGCGCTCTTTAACGCGATCTTCCAGCTCGGCACGGATCTGTTCAAGCTCGGTGTTATAGCGTCGCGCAGTGCGGCGAGTAAAGGCGAGGCGTATAGCGGTTATGGACAGGGCAATAATCAGCAGGCTACTGGAAAAGTTTGCGATGTACTGCCAGTTGGTTGAGCCGTCAGCTTCACGAAAAGCCCAGAAGATATCCACAGAAGCCAGGTGGCTGTAAACCACAACTGCAAGCAGTGCCCCAAGAGCAGAGGTAATAATAATATTTTTTACTGGAATCAATTTCTTATATCTCAAAAGCCATGGCCGGGTCTCCATTATAGCCATGAAAACGCAGTTGTCAGTGCCTGTTATGACAGCTAGTCTTATTTTATGAGTCAATGTTCCAGGCCCAAGCCCTCCAAGCCTGCCCCCCCTTGCTGCGAAACCGGTCAACCCAAGGTTTCCCGACCGGATTATTTACTCTGGATATCCGCTTTAATTATTGCCCTGTGCTACCTCGGCTACCTGTTTGCCAGTGGCCAGCCGGAGCTTTTCCAAAAGCTGCCCAGCTGGCTGATCACTATGATCTCTGGTGTCTATGAGCTGATTAATAAAATGTGGTGGGGTTTGCTGATGGCGGTGATATTTGTCGGCCTGCTGGAACGTATCCCCCGGGACCTGGTGATCTCTGCACTGGGGCAGGGGGGCACA
>JBMYPM010000214.1:0-2597 GCA_049600275.1 Porticoccaceae bacterium
GCTGCGGCCATAGCGCGGGCGCGAGTTATATGGCCATTGCCAGTGGCCTGGACACCGTAGAGTATTTTCACAGAACTAGTGTAAAGGCGATTTGGGCACAGCTAAAGCCGAGTATGGCGCCAGCAAAGGTATCAGATGGAAAGTGTACGCCGAGGCAGACTCTCGAGCAGCCGACCATGGCCGCCCAGATATAGATATAGGGTGCGGTTTCCGGGAAGCAGGTGGTCAGCACAGTGGCCACCAGGAACGCAGCTGATGTATGCCCGGAGGGAAAGCTGAACTGGTCGCCGGGGATAACCATCCCCTTGATATCTGGCAGGCAGTCTGAGGGACGGTTGCGTTTAAAACCCTCCTTTAAAATTTTGTAGAGCGGGCGCTCGATAGCAAAGGCGGCGAGCATCGCCAGGCCAAATTGGTATTCATGGGTAGTGCCCATAAACAGCAGGGCCAGTACGATCAGCGGATATAGATAACCGTCGGCGGTTGTGGAGATAACCCGGCCAAAAATGGCAAGCTGGGGAAATAATTCCCTGGTCAGCAGCCAGCGCAGTGCGCGGATATCAAGGCTGCTGAGTCGCTGGATCAATGTATTTTTTTCGATTTCCATAGTAAAACCATAGCTAGCTTTTATGACAGTCAGGTTTAGCTAATATGAAATTTTTATGTCAATTAACCCTGTGATTATTCGCCCAGGTAGCGCTGTCGACGACTTTCTTTAAGCTGCTCTATATCCACCACAATTAACCCATCGATACAGAGAGCGAAATCCGGATCTATATTAAAAGCCACAAACTCAACACCACCGGGCTCGCAGAGTTCGCTGTACTGTTTATAGAGTGTTGGAACACTCAGGTTCATTGCCGTTAATCGCTCCTTAAGCAGAGTGAATTCACTTTGGTAATCGTTGCCGGGGAACAGCTTGTTAAGCTCCTCTGTGCGCTGTGGGGTAATGATGTAGGGCAGCCGCGGGACTGCGTAACAATCTGTTGGCGGAAAATGGGTGCTGTAAAAGTGCACCAGCATTTCCATCGCCTGTGGTGGGAAACTGTTGGATAGGGTAACCGGACCAAACAGATACCTGTATTCAGGGTTTGCACGCAGGAAGGCACCAATGCCATACCATAGATAGTCTAGGCTTCTGCGACCCCAGTATCTGGGTTGGACAAAGCTGCGGCCAAGCTCAATGCCCTGTTGCAGTTTCTCCTGCATTGCCGGTTGCAGATCGAACAGGGTTGAGCTGTAGAGCTGCGATGAGTGGCTGCTAAGATCAATCTGATCCGTGGGGTGGAATCTGTAGGCCCCGGCAATCTCCAGTTCATCCTCATCCCAGAGAATCAGCTGGTGATAGTGATGGTCATAGATATCGTTATCCCGGCGCAGACCTGTACCCTCACCGACAGCGCGAAAGGCAATCTCTCTCAGTCGACCGATTTCCCGCATAATGCAGCAGTCCGCACTCTCATCAATGCTGCCCTGATAGAGGTAGATATGTTTATTATCTTTGGTCATGCCCAATAACTGGCAGTTGCGAATATCCCGGCGCAGGCTGGCACGGTTTTCCGGGGTGGCAATGGCAGAGCTGGTTGGCAAAATCCCTTTTCTGTCTTTACCAATAGCGTAGAGATGACGACGGAACAGGCTGCTCTGTTCATTGATCGACAGGGGCAGTTTGGAATAGTCCTGATAGCTGATTGGATTGCCGATTCGGATATCCACACAGTTGTGGTTTTGTTTGAACATCTCACGCACCAGCCAGATGGTTGACAGCGGTCGTGCCAATACCGACAGGGCGTAGAAAAACATGGAATTTCGGGCGTTGATAAACAGTGGGATAATCGGCGACCCAGTTTTGCTGGCAAAGCGCAAAAAGCCGTTGCGCCAGCGGGTGTCGCGAATACCTTTTGCCCCCAGTCTCGATACCTCTCCCGCTGGAAAGATAATCAGTGCGCCCTCTTTTTGCAGGTGGTCAGTGATGGCGTGCAGAGAATCCCTGGCGGTTTTGCCGTTCATATTGTCCACCGGCAGCAGCACTGGTTGCAGGGGTTTGATTGCCATCAGCAGATCATTGGCTACCACCCGAACATCCGGGCGTACTTCGCGCATTAGCTTGAGCAGCGCCAAACCATCCAGTGAGCCGATAGGGTGGTTGGCGACAATAACCACACGCCCTTGGCGGGGAATTTTCTCGCGCTCTGTTTCACGCACAGTGAATGAAAAGTCAAAGAACTCGAGAACCTGCTCGGCAAATTCAAAGCCCTTTAAGTGGGGGTATTGGGACTCAAAATATTTGAACTGCCGTTCGTTGAACAGCAGTCTTAACAGCTGGGTCAGCCGCTTGTAGAGACGCGGTCGCCGCGCGCAAAAATTCGGGTAGTTGTCGAGAAGAAATGAATCAACGTCAAGCATACGGAATTGGCCATATTTTTGTAATTTGTTGCCATTGTGCTAAACAAATATGACTCTTTTCTGACCGCTGGATGACGTTGTTATGTCAGATTTTTGTCGCTAGTCGGATTTCTCTTCGTTACTCTTATTATTTTTTTTGCGATTGATAAGATAGAGCGCGAGGAAAAGTGATCCCCAGCCAAGAAAGGTAA
>JBMYPM010000215.1:0-2596 GCA_049600275.1 Porticoccaceae bacterium
CTGATTTCCGGAATGGTCCAGATACCTGTGGCCACATCCTCTACACGATACTGGTCATCGACACCGCACATATGGGAGGCGGCAAAGCGACCCTGGTCGTAGGCTGCGCCTGCCAGTGCTGGCCAACCTATAACATCACCGGCGGCATAAATATGGGGGACGGCGGTCTGGTAATCTTTATTGACCTTGATCTGGCCACGCTGGTCCACTTCCAGGCCTACTTCTTCAAGACCGAGGTTTTTGGTATTACCACTGCGGCCATTGGACCAGAGCAGTGCTTCACCGTGAACACGCTTGCCTGACTTAAGCTCGATGGTGACACCATTTTCATGGGTGGTAACACGCTCGTACTCTTCATTGTGGCGCACCATCACATTGAGGTCGCGCAGATGATAGCTGAGGGCATCGGAGATTTCATCGTCGAGAAAGCTCATCAGCCATTCCCTGGTATTGATCAGGTCAACCCTGGTATCCAAGCCTGAGAAGATTGAGGCGTACTCACAACCAATAACACCGGCGCCGTAAATAATAATATTTCGCGGGGTGTGGTCGAGGGATAAAATCGTGTCGCTATCAAAAATATTGGGGTGATCAAAGTCGATATCATCGGGGCGATACGGGCTTGAACCTGTGGCCAAAAGGAAATTTTTCGAGGTCAGGGTGATCACTTTCTCGTCGCTGCCAGTCACCGCAATTTCATGGCTACCGATAAACTTGGCGCGACCTATATGCATATGCACACGGTTGCGGGCATAGCCCTTGGTGCGGCCTTCTACTTGCTTAGTAATTACATCATCAGCGGCTTTCATCACTTCCGGAAAGGAGAACCAGCGTGGCTCACCAACTGCGCGGAACATAGGCATGGTGTTGTACTGCATCATACGGCGCACCGACTGGCGCAGTGCCTTGGAGGGGATAGTACCCAGGTGAGTACAGTTACCACCAGCCATGGCGCGCTCATCGACAACGGCTACGCGCCAGCCCTGTTTTATTGCATTCATTGCCGCGCCTTCTCCGGCGGGGCCACTCCCAATTACGATTAGATCGTAGTGTGTCTCTTTCATTATTGTTGTCTGTCCTCAGAGGATGCGTTGTACGCTAGGTTCGAGTCTTCCTGCTCATCACATTTATTTGGGTCTCCGCCGCAAATATCACAGTGGTAATTCTCTTCACCCAGGGCGGCACCAACACCACCGCAGGAACCTGTGATAGGTTTATTTTGTAAAATCGCACCAATCGCCATGCCGGCAATTATCAGGGCTAATATAACGATGGTGAGCAGTAGTTCGGCCATGGTCTAGGTCTCGTCTGGTGTATCTGCAGAGTCTTGCAGATAGGGGTCAAATGCTGCGCTGCTGATCACCCTAAAATTCTCGCCATCCCTGATCAGCATATAGGCGGGAATAGAATACTGGTTAGCTATACGCATACCCTCCTCTTCGCCAAGCACCATCAGCGCGGTGGCCCAGGCGTCGGCATCGGCACAGTGATCTGCCAGCACCGTCACTGATGCCAGGCTATGGGTAATCGGTTTGCCGCTTCGCGGATCGATGGTATGGGAATAACGCAGGCCATCTTTTTCAAAGTAGTTGCGGTAGTCACCAGAAGTTGCGACTGCACCGCTGTGAATCTCAATCACCTGTTGAACCTGGGGCATTAGGCTGGGAAGTTCAATGGCCACACGCCAGGGGTTACCCTCTGGATTGCTGCCACTCAAACGCATTTCACCGCCCACTTCCACCAGGTAATCTGGCAGGGCCAGCATCTCCAGCAGCTCTGCAACCTGGTCGACGGCGTAGCCTTTGGCAACGGCGGAGAGATCGAGGGCTATGGCTTTTTGTTTGCTGATGGCCTGCTCTGTATCGTTTAACAACAGATTTTCAAAACCGCTGTTTTCCAGGGCTTGGGCAATCTCGCTATCCTCGGGAATACGATCATCACTGGGCTTGGGACCAAAGCCCCAGAGATCGACCACTGGGCCGACGGTGGGATCAAAAGCACCAGCGCTCTGGCGCCAGATTTTTTCGCTGGTTTGCAATACAGCCCAGAACTGATCCGAGGCTTTTACCTGCTCGGACAGTGGCAGGCGATTAAACTGGCTGAGTTCCGATTGGCTTTTATAGGTGGACATGGATTGATCCACAGCACTGAGTACCTGATCAATCTGTTCGGCAAGATCTGTCGGGGCTGGCTGGTCTGCAACAATGGTCACATGGTAGCTGGTGCCCATTTTGCTGCCGGATATCTTGATGATTTCCGGGCTGTGGTCGCAGCCGCTGGCAAGAATTGCCGCCAGCAGCAGGAAAAACAAAAACGAGGCTTTCTCAAGCCCCGTTGTGATTGTTTTATACGACGTCATAGAAACCCTTACCCGCCAAAGTCATCGAGGAAGATATTCTCGTCTTCGACACCCAGGTCCTGCAGTAACTTGACCACCGCGGCGTTCATCATTGGTGGCCCGCACATATAGAACTCACAGTCTTCCGGCGCTTCGTGGTCCTTGAGGTACTGTTCGTAGAGGACATTGTGAATAAACCCGGTCAGGCCATCCCAGTTATCTTCAGGCTGGGGATCGGAGAGTGCCAGGTGCCATTCA
>JBMYPM010000216.1:0-2582 GCA_049600275.1 Porticoccaceae bacterium
AGTGGATGAAATGGCCTACCACACAGCGGCGGTCAAGCGCGGCAATAACCGCGCCCTACTGATCACCGATATGCCGTTTATGTCCTACGCAACTGAAGTCCAGGCACTGGAGAATGCGGCACTGCTGATGCAGGCCGGCGCCCAGATGGTCAAGCTGGAAGGCGGTGAATGGCTTGCCGGTACGGTTGAGCTGTTGACCGAACGCGGCATTCCGGTCTGTGGCCATGTAGGCCTTACCCCACAGTCTGTTCACAAGCTCGGCGGCTATAAGGTACAGGGCAAAGAGGAGCAGGCCGCAGCGCAAATGATTGCCGATGCCAAAGCCCTGGAGCGTGCTGGAGCCGAATTGATTGTTGTCGAATGCGTTCCCTCATCCCTGGGCCGCGAACTCGCCGAGGCTCTGGATATCCCGGTAATCGGCATTGGCGCCGGCCCGGATACAGATGCCCAGGTGCTGGTACTACAGGATATGCTGGGAATTTCCCAACGCCTGCCACGCTTCTCTAAAAACTTTCTTGAAGATAATTTATCCATTGCCGAGGCTATTTCCGCCTATGGTGACGCAGTCCGCAATGGTAGCTTTCCAACAGCGGAACACTCTTTTAAATAGGGTTTAAACTAAACAGCCTGCAACAGGATATAACCATGACCGATTCGATCTATGACTACAGCGTGCCAACCAGCTCTGGCGAAGAGATTTCCCTGCAAGACTATAGGGACAAGGTGCTACTCATTGTTAACACCGCCAGCAAATGTGGTTTTACTTCCCAGTACAGCGGCCTGCAGGAACTCTATGATAAATTTAAAGACCAGGGGCTTGTGGTAATTGCCCTGCCCTGCAACCAGTTTGGTGGCCAGGAACCGGGCTCCAATGCTGAGGTTCAGGAATTCTGCCAGCTCAACTATGGACTGAGCTTTCCGGTCATGGGCAAAATTGAGGTGAATGGCGATGGCCAGCACCCCCTCTACAGCTTCCTTAAACGCCAGGCCGGCGGCCTGCTCAACGACAATATCAAGTGGAATTTCACCAAGTTCCTGGTCGATCGCGAAGGCAATGTCGTCAAGCGTTACGGCTCAGTTCGCAAACCCAATGCGATTGCAGCGGATATTCAAAAGCTGCTCTAGTCCACAAGCTGGGGCCAACCCTGGCTCTGCACATAGTCCCTGAGATTCTTGGGGCGATATTTATCGTCAGCCTGCCAGCGCTGTTTTACCGAGCGATGTATTAAAACCTCGCCGCTGCCATGATCGATGGGGCGATAATAGGGGCGCTTGGAGCGGTAGATATGTTTTCTCGACTGATAAATCTTCGCTATGGCACTGGGGTTTAAGCTGCTTGCCAGGTGCTGCTCAATTTGCAGCCCTTCAGCCCTGGCCTGCTTTGCCATCCATTGCATGGGAATATCTGAAAGCAGCCCACCATCCGCATCTGCCGGGTAACTGCCACCAACATTGCTGTGCACACCGCTAAACCACACCTGCTTTAAACTCATCCCCGGGCTCGGCTGCCAGATGGTCGGCTCAAAGTCCGAGCGCAATTCGTCGATTGCCAGGGCATGCCGGGCAACCTTGATATTGGCTCCCATCTTGGTGTCGTGGAATTCATCCTCGCGATCCATTAAACCGAGAAAAGAAAATGGCACACCCAGCGCGCCGACCGTATCCCAGACCCCGACAAAGGCAATATTGCGGCTGTTGTGTGAGTGCTGGCTGCGAAACTTCACCGAGGCTTCACCGCCAGGGCGATAGGCTGCGCCGGGTCTTTTGTAATGGCTAAAGGCGGCTTCAATCAAACGCGCACTGGGGCGCTTGAGAATACCGCAATTATTGATCAGCCCGCACAGGCTGCGCACTGTATAGGCACCGCGACTAAAGCCAAAGAGATAGATTTCATCACCTGGAGAGTAGTTCTGAACTATATAGCGGTAGTCATCCATAATATTTTTATTGATGCCCTTGCCGGTGATGCCACCGCCCATTGAGGCGTAATAAGAACCCACCCCCCAGTCGTAAAATACCTGCTGCGGCGTGCCGTCGGTGGCGACGGGCTTAATACTGCGCGCGAGCTTTAAAACATTGGTGGGCTGGTCTTTTTCGAGGTCTTTTTCCGGGCGATTCCATGTGCCATCTGCACAGATAACAATACGCTTCATAATATCTCCTGCATCCCTGAGGATTGATAAGTAATGGCTGAATTAACGGTTTTGAACTAAACCAGGGTTCTTAATTAAAGGCCTGACCCACCCCGATATTTTATCGGGATGGGGGACTGCAATCTGCTAGCAGGCGGCTGCGCGGACCAGCCATGGCCAGGAGGCCTTGAGTGCAGCATAGGTGGGAAAACCATAGGTGGCAGCGGCACCGGCAGCATTGGCGGCGTAGTGGGCTTTAATCGCACAGGTCACTGCGTGAAAGGCCGCGACGCCAATTAGCGCGAGCAACGCGGCGGCGCCGAGTACGATCAGGGCAATAATCAGCGGCGGCAGCGCGGCGAAGAGGATAATAGCGGCGATCACCACCAGGGCAATAGCGACGCGATAGACGACTTGGAACAGGGCGGGAATTTTTGCAGAAATTTCGAA
>JBMYPM010000217.1:0-2581 GCA_049600275.1 Porticoccaceae bacterium
ATATTTTACAAACCGGCCGCTCATTAAAACCAGCAGCAGAATCACACAGACAGCAACTGTGGCGGAGAGGATTTCACGGCAAAGATAACGAAAAATAATCACTGGTAAAGTGTTTCAGCCCTTGGGTGTTATGGCGCAAATTATGCTATCTTGAACGCTCATTGAATTAAATTTTTTCTCAAAAAAAACGACGATCAAACGGAGCAAACATGGATTTTACTGCATCTTCCGCACAGCTGTTAAATATAAAAGCCGATTCTCTCATTCTACCGACCGGGCCACAACTAAAAGACAGTGCTGAAGCACTGGATAAATCGTTGGATGGCGCGATCTCCTCGCTAATTAAAGCCGGCGACTTCAAGGGTAAAAAAGCAGAGACACTGGTAATGCATATCCCCGGCGCCAGCGGCAAACGAATTATTCTGCTTGGTACCGAGGGAGCAACCACCAGGCAACAGCTTATTAAGGTGATCAGGGCTGGTGCCTCGGCCCTTAAAAAAACCCCGAGCGTCAAGGCAGTCTGGGTTGGTGAAGGCCTCTCGGATGATGCTGAATGGGAAGCCGGTATTATCGCTCGCAGTATTCAGGCCGCCGGCTATAAATACAACAGCGGCAAAAAAGCCAAGCCGCAAAAATTAAAGAATCTAACTTACTGGACAGCCTCCAAAGGCAGTCTGGCCGCCGCAAAAAAGGGACTGGCTTATGGTTCAGCGGTGGGCAATGGTATGAATATCGCCCGCCAACTGGGCAATCTGCCGGCCAATATCTGCACCCCCAGCTATCTTGCCAGTCAGGCCCGTGGGCTTGCCAAAAGCCAGGCTAAAGTAAAGGGCAAAGCAAAGGTAACTACCAGCGTACTTAGCGAAGCGGAGATGAAGAAACTGAAGATGGGCTCCCTGCTCTCGGTCAGCGCCGGCTCCGATGAACCGGGCAAGCTGATTATTATCAAGTACCAGGGTGCCAAAGCCTCGGTTAAGCCAGTGGTACTGGTGGGCAAGGCAGTTACCTTTGACTCCGGTGGTATCAGCCTTAAGCCCGGAGCCCGAATGGACGAGATGAAATACGATATGTGCGGCGGCGCATCGGTGATCGGTGTGATGAATGCCCTGGTTGAAAACCAGCTGCCGATCAATGTGGTGGGGGTTATTCCAGCAGTGGAAAATATGCCCAATGGCCACGCCACCAAGCCCGGCGATGTGGTGACCAGTATGTCGGGCCAGACTATCGAGGTACTGAACACAGATGCCGAAGGTCGCCTGATTCTCTGTGATGCCCTTACCTACTCTGCCCGCTTTAAGCCGGACACCATTATTGATATTGCCACCCTGACTGGTGCGGTAATCGGCGCCCTGGGCAAGGAGACCGCCGGGCTGCTTTCCAATGATGACCAGCTGGCGGAAGATCTTCTTAGCAGCGGCCTGCGCAGTGGTGACCGCGCCTGGCGCCTGCCCCTCTACGAGGAGTATGACGAACTATTGAAGAGCAACTTTGCCGATATGGCCAATATTGGTGGCCCCATGGCGGGCACTATTACCGCAGGATGTTTCCTGGCGCGCTTTACCGAAAAGTACAAGTGGGCGCACCTGGATGTTGCAGGTACCGCCTGGGTCGGCGGTGGTGAAAAAGGTGCTACCGGACGTCCGGTGCCTATCCTGATGGATTACCTGCGCTCTAAAGCCGGTTAAGAGCGGGATAATTAATGACTGATATCTCCTTCTACAAGTTGTCGGGCAACCTCCAGGTTGCCCTGGCACTTGTCTGCCAGCTCGCCCAAAAGGCCACGAAAATGGACCAGCAGGTACTTTGCCTGGTGGCCGATAATGAAACTGCAGAAACACTCAACAAAATGCTCTGGGACTTTCAGGCAAGCGCCTTTGTGCCCCATGGTATTGGCGCTGAACAGATGCCGGTGGCGATTACTGCAGAGAGCGATCCCGGCGATCATCACAGCATATTGATTAACCTGCAGGCGGAGATTCCCACCTGGTTTAGCCGCTTTGAACGGGTGATGGAAATCATTTACCAGGAGCCCGATTACGAGCAGGCCAAGCGCGACAATTTCAAGTTTTACAAGGAACGCGGCTATCCGTTAAGCTTCCACGATCTGAGCGAAAAATTTAAACCGCTCTAAACCCTAATGATCACCTTTGATTACGATTCTTGATGAATAATGATAAAAGCGACGACGATCGCTATCCCGACTACGAAAACCTTCTCGAAGACCGCTTTCTTGCAATATTTCAGGCTCCCATCCAAACACTAAGGATATTTATACACATAAAAATCCGTGTCCTCGCAGTAAGTAATTTTATACACATAAATATCCGAGTCCTCGCAGTAAGGAAATTTATCCACATAAATATCCGTGTTCTCGCAGTCGTAGAATTTTATACACATAAAAATCCGTGTCCTCGCAGTAAGGAATTTTATACACATAAATATCCGTTTCCTCGCAGTAAGGAATTTTATACACATAAAAATCCGAGTAAGTGGATATCATTGGTTTCTTGTCTCGTTGGGCCATTTCTTGCCATGGGGTAGCAGCACCTGTTTATTCTTAAACTCGCGTATACCAATCTTA
>JBMYPM010000218.1:0-2560 GCA_049600275.1 Porticoccaceae bacterium
AACAGCATCTTTGGTGAAAGAGCTGCGGGATCGCACAGGTTTGGGCATGATGGAGTGCAAGCGTGCACTGGCTGAGTCTGGCGCAGATATTGATAAAGCTATTGAAGAGTTACGTAAATCAAGCGGTATGAAGGCAGCTAAGAAAGCTGGTCGCACTGCAGCTGACGGTCTTGTGGCTGTTAAGGCAGAAAACGGTTACGGGCTGGTATTGGAAGTTAACAGTGAAACTGACTTTGTCGCTCGCGATGAGGGTTTCCAGGGTTTTGTGGCTACTGTCCTCAACGCAGCCTATGATTCAAAGCAGACTGATGTGGCCGCGCTGATGGCTGGTGACCTCGAGAATGCCCGTGAAGCACTGGTACAGAAAATTGGCGAAAATATCTCTCCGCGTCGCGCTGCGAGTATTGAAGCCCCGGTTGTTGGCGGCTATGTTCACAGCAATAACCGCATTGCAGTTGCTGTCGGCCTGAGCGGCGGTGATGAGGCCCTGGCTAAAGACGTTGCTATGCACGTTGCAGCAGTCAACCCTGCGGTTGTCAGCTCTGACCAGATGCCTGCAGAGCTTATCGACGCTGAACGCGAGATATTTACTGCACAGGCAATTGAGAGTGGCAAGCCACCAGAGATCGCCGCTAAAATGGTCGAAGGTCGTGTCAGCAAGTTCCTTAAAGAGAGCAGCCTGGTTGACCAGCCGTTCGTTAAGGATCCAGACACAACTGTTGGCAAGCTGGTAAAAGCTGGCGGTGCTGAGATTGTTGGCTTTGTTCGCTACGAAGTAGGTGATGGAATCGAAGTTGAAGAGGTCGATTTTGCCGCTGAAGTAGCAGCCCAGGTTCAGGGTGCCAACTAAGCAAAAAAACGCAGAATAAGAGGATTCAATATGTCGCCAACTGGCAAAGAGAAAAAGTATAAGCGAATTCTCCTAAAACTCAGCGGTGAGGAGTTGATGGGAAAAGAGGGCTTCGGGATCGATCCCAAGGTTCTCGATCGTATGGCTCTTGAAATCGGTCAGTTGGTGGGTATTGGGGTCCAGGTTGGCCTGGTAATTGGCGGTGGTAATCTATTTCGTGGTGCGGCTTTGAATAAAGCCGGCATGGATCGGGTTACCGGCGACCATATGGGTATGCTGGCAACGGTGATGAACGGTCTGGCCATGCGCGATGCGCTGGAGAGAACCAATATTTCCTCTCATGTTATGTCGGCAATTCCCATGAGCGGCGTGGTCGAGCACTACGATCGCCGTCGCGCCATGCGCTACCTGGGTGAAGGTGAGGTGGTTATCTTTTCTGCCGGCACCGGCAATCCATTCTTTACCACTGATTCTGCAGCCTGTCTGCGCGGCATTGAAATCGACGCCGACGTTGTCTTAAAGGCAACCAAGGTCGACGGTGTCTTCAGTGCCGACCCAATGCTTGACCCAAGCGCTGAACTCTATGATCGTCTTACCTATGATGAGGTTTTGGATAAAAAGCTTGGTGTTATGGATTTAACTGCCATCTGCCTGTGTCGCGAACACAATATGCCATTGCGGGTATTCCGTATGTCCAAGCAGGGTGCACTGCTCAATCTGGTGGTCGGTGGCAATGAAGGTACCTTGGTTGAAGAGGGAGCAAAAAATGATTGATGAATTGAAAAAAGAAGCTGATGTTCGTATGGCCAAGGCTGTGGATGCCCTGGGCAATGCGTTTAACAAGATTCGCACCGGCCGCGCTCACCCGAGTCTGCTGGACGGCTTAACAGTTGATTACTACGGTGTAGTTACACCCCTGGCACAGGCCGCTTCTATTGTTATTGAAGATGCGCGCACGCTGTCGGTAACACCTTGGGAAAAGAGCCTGGTGCAGGCCATTGAAAAGGCGATTATGAAATCCGACCTGGGCCTGAACCCTTCAACTGCCGGCACAGTGATTCGCATCCCTCTGCCACCTCTTACCGAAGAGACCCGCAAGGTCTACGGCAAGCAGGCCAAGGCAGAAGCAGAAAATGCCCGTATTTCGGTGCGCAATATCCGCCGCGATGTCCTCTCCAGTCTCAAGGGACTGCTTAAGGATAAAGATATCAGTGAAGATGAAGAGCGCAAGGGCCAGGACGATATCCAGAAGATTACTGACAGCTTTATCGCTCGTATTGATGAAGCCCTGGCAGCCAAAGAAAAGGATCTGATGGAGATTTAATCTCCCCGGTACTGATTATCATGGCCGACCCCACAGAAATGAATTCTACCCACCCACTCAGGCATATTGCCATTATTATGGATGGCAACAATCGCTGGGCTAAGGAGAGGGGGATAGGCGGTATTGGCGGTCATGAGGCCGGCGTTGAGCGGATTCGCGATATTTTAAAAGCCGCCAAGCAGCGTGGTGTCAAGGTTGTCAGCCTGTTTGCCTTTAGCAGTGAGAACTGGAAGCGCCCGGACCTGGAAGTTCGCGGTTTGATGTCCCTGTTCTCCTCCTACCTCAAGAAAGAAGCCAAAGCGCTTCGCGATGATGGTGTGCGACTCAAGGTTGTCGGCAACCGAAGCCAGTTTAGTGACCGTCTTAAACGCTTGATTGATGATGCT
>JBMYPM010000219.1:0-2559 GCA_049600275.1 Porticoccaceae bacterium
TAGAGAGCATGAGCGATAAGGCAATTATCGACCAGATTAACGCTGCCGAACCAGATTTCCTGGTGGTGGCACTGGGTGCAAAGAAGGGCCAGGAATGGATTATGAAAAACCGCGAGCAACTCAATGTATCTGTGATCAGCCATCTTGGTGCCGTGGTTAATTTTGTCGGTGAAAATATTCAGCGCGCGCCACTGCGCTGGCAGAAAATGGGTCTGGAATGGCTGTGGCGGATTCTGCAGGAGCCATTGCTCTGGAAGCGCTACCTGGTCGATGGGCTTTGGTTTTTACGCCTGATATTAACCAGGGTTTTCCCCCTGGCCACCTACCAGAAGATACTTCGTAAACAAGCTTCCCAGGGCCTGTCTATAAAGATTGTCAATGATATCCCCGGCAGCAATATGGAACTTGTGCTCGGCGGTTCCGCAACTATAGAAAATGGCCGTCTTTTAAAATCCACTTGCAGGAAAATACTCGATCAACTGGAGGCCTCCCCCAACATCTCAATCAACTGCGGCGAATTAGACTATATTGATAGTTCTGCGTTGGGCACTTTGATGCTTTTAAAAGCCAACATTAAGCGCAGGGGCGGTGAGTTTGGCCTGTTTGGAACCTCATCGCGAATAAACCGCTTGATGCGCTTACACGGCGTTAAAGAGTTTTTGCTGGAGCAGTAAATGGACTTTAAGGATAAGGCTGTTAGCGCTGATAAGCAGCCTGATGTTGGTAGGGACGTGACGGCGAACAGGCAGGGGCTGGATTTTAAGCAGCTCTTAACTAACAGGGGTTTCCAGCTGTTTGCTATAGCCCTGGCTCTCAGCTTTTGGTTGTACTGGGATGGCCTGGCTGAGGCTGTGTTACGCTGGGAGCTACAGGAAGAGTACAGCCACGGCTACCTGATTCCTTTAGTGTCACTGTTTATTCTCTGGGAGAAACGCTTCCAAATTGCCTCCAGCTACCAGCACTTCTCCTGGTGGGGCGTGCCGATCATTATCGCCGCCCTGGTTATATTGCTGATCGGTGAAGTCAGTGCCCTATATATGCTGATTCACTACTCATTTATCCTCCTGTTATTTGGTTTATCGCTGGCTTTTTTAGGCTCGGCAACCCGCTATACATGGGTTCCCATTGCGCTGCTTGGTTTTGCCGTGCCGCTGCCCTATTTTATTGAGGTTATCCTGACCTCGAAGTTGCAGCTTATCTCTTCCCAGCTGGGTGTTGAGATTATCCGCCTGTGTCGAATCCCGGTATTTTTAAGCGGAAATATTATTGATCTCGGCAACTACCAGTTACAGGTTGTCGAGGCCTGTAGCGGTCTGCGTTATCTCTTCCCGTTGATGAGCCTGGGCTTTATCGGTGCCTACCTTTACCAGGCATCAGCCTGGAAGCGCGGTGTCCTGTTTTTGTCCACCGTGCCTATCACCATTTTTATGAACAGTGTGCGCATCGCTATCACCGGGCTGCTGGTCGATAACTGGGGTACCGAAATGGCCGAGGGGTTTCTCCATGACTTTGAAGGCTGGCTGATTTTTATGGCCTGCGGAGGCCTGCTATTGCTCGAGGTGGTTTTGATGGAGTTATTTACCACTCGCCAAAGTCTTCGCCAGGCATTTGCTGTTCCTGTATCCGTCAGTGCCGAGCAATTTTCCAGGGATAATATTAACGCCCTGAAATTTCCCACACCGGTTGCTGTCTCTATACCTCTACTGCTTGTTGCGCTGGTTGGTGTTGGCAGCCTAGATAGTCGGGAGGAGAATTCTTTCCACGTGAAAGCAGAGCTTGTCAGCTTCCCCCTGAAGCTGGATGAGTGGATTGGCAGAGACGACAGAATTGATGCAGATGTGGCGAAAAAGCTTGGGTTCACCGAGTACGTAATGATTAATTACCAGAACCAGCAGCACCGCCCGGTAAATTTTTACGTTGCCTATTACGCCTCCCAGCGCAAAGGGCTTTCGCCTCATTCGCCCAAGGTCTGTATTCCCGGGGGTGGCTGGGAAATTGCCAATTTCTCGCGTACGAAAGTGGACCAGATGCCGGTTAATCGCGCGTTAATTCGCAAGGGCACCCAGGACCAGATTGTCTATTATTGGTTTGAGGAACGCGGCACGCCGGTAGCAAACGAGTATGTGAAGAAATGGATGTTATTTAAGGATGCACTCTTATTGAACCGTACCGACGGTTCCCTAATTAGAGTGACTACACCAGTAATGAGCGATGAAACCCTGGCTGATGCAGATCTGCGGGCCCAGGAGTTTATTCGTATTAGCAGAAACAGACTGTCGCAGCTTTTACCTGCGAAACGATTATCTGTGAAAAGTTTAGAGGGAGCACAATGAGCGAATCAACCATGAAGGTATTTTTAAGGGTTTTAATTGTAAGTCTGTTTGCACTATCGGTATCCGGCTGCAGTGGGTCGAAAGAGGAGGCCGCCAACCGGTACTTGAACAGCGGTATTGAATTGTTTGAAGATGGTGAGCTGTCCAAGGCCAGTGTTGAATTGCGCAATGCATTGCAAATCGATCCCAAGCTGGCAAATGCCTACTACTACCTGGCTTTAATTTC
>JBMYPM010000220.1:0-2541 GCA_049600275.1 Porticoccaceae bacterium
TTCATTACGGTTCCGAGACTGATGTGCTGATTCGCCTGCAGGGCAAACCCGACCAGGGTCTGGCGGAAAAGGTCTATGCGGTATTGCAGAGCAATGGCGATGAAGTAGAGCTGCGTCGCGTCGACTTTGTCGGTCCGCAGATCGGTGAGGAACTCCGCGAAGACGGTGGTATGGGTATGTTGGCAGCACTGATTGTGGTGATGCTCTATGTGGCTATCCGCTTCCAGTTTAAGTTCTCTGTGGGCGCTGTACTGGCATTGGCCCACGATGTGATTATCACCCTGGGGGTCTTCTCCCTGGCCCGTCTCGAATTTGACCTGACGGTACTGGCAGCGGTGCTGGCGGTGGTTGGTTACTCGCTAAACGATACCATTGTGGTCTCTGACCGTATTCGTGAAAACTTCCGCAAGATCCGCAAAGCCTCACCGGTTGAAGTGATCAACGAGTCCCTGTCGCAGACCTTATGGCGAACCATTAATACCTCGTTGACGACCATGCTGGTGCTGTTGGCACTGTTCTTTCTCGGCGGTGAGCTGATTCATAACTTTGCTATTGCCCTGATGATCGGTGTGGGTATAGGTACCTACTCTTCAATCTATGTTGCCGCCACGGTGATGCTGGCGATGAATGTGGATCGCGAAGATCTGCTGGAGCCTGAAGAGGGCGAGCTGGTAGACGACCTGCCTTAAAAAGAACTGAGCTATTCCGGCGGTGTATAAATCCGATAGACGGGTTTTTATACCGCCAGAAACAGCAAACTGGCTGCTTCTTAATCCCTGTATCCCCGCTATATTTTCTACTCTTTCTGCTGTATTCAAAAATCTACAATTCATGTGCTATCTTAGGTGGAGGATATTGAACACCAAGTGCTGTTTTAGGTTTTACAAATTAAGGGTAAATCGTTGACTATTACTGGCCCACCCATATTTTCATTGATGAAAAGCAGCTGCTTTCGGGCCCTTGTGGTCACAGGCACCATGACTGGTCTATTGTCCGGCTGCACGCTAATGTCCCAGCAGGATTCTGCTGGCGGTTGCCCGGTAGTAGAAGTTGTTGAGCTGCCGGTAACTCAACAGGCCTGCCCGGAACCCCAGGTCGTGGAGCGAATAGTGACCAAAACCATTGCTGCACCGCTGCCACCCATGGCCAGCACTGCAGGCAAGTTACACCTTCCCATCGTAGGTGCTGTCGAGTGGGCCAAAGTTGAGCCCGCTGGCCTTTGGATTGAGTCGCGGGTTGATACCGGCGCAGGAACCACCTCAATCCATGCCGAAGATATCCAGTTAATTGAAAAAGATGGCAAACGCTATGTCAGCTTTGTTCTTATTGATGCAGTGACCGGTAGCAGCTATCCCCAGGAGTTAAGACTGCGCCGCCGGGTGCTTATCAAGCAGAGTGGGGGGCCGGATCAGCGCCGCTATGTGGTTAGAATGTGGGTGACCATGGGCGAGACGCGCTCGAGAATTGATGTAAACCTGACCGACCGTTCTGATTTCGAATACCCGCTGTTGATCGGCCGCAACTTTCTTACTGACACTATGATTGTCGATGTCAGTCGCCATCACACCATGACTGCCCACAAGCAGTCCGCCAATGATTAACTCAAAGGTCCAGATTGGCTTGATTGCCGGTGCGTTGATCGCCCTCGGCATCGGCTTGACGCTCTATAAAGCCATCAGTCTTGACCTGCCGCTGGTGCCTGACCAGTACCGCGAGGTGTGGACTGTTGAATCAAAAACCAGCTTTACGCCTACCCGCACAAGTAAAAGCTCCCAGGGGGATCTGCACAGCAAAGCGCCGGTTAATGTCGAATTGAGATTGCCCTCTGCCCAGGCTGGCTGGGTCATTCTCGAAGAGCATTTTGCCTCGTCGGGATTTGGTTTTTCAATTATTGAACAGGGCGCTGGCAATGTCGCACGCTGGACTCGCCAGCAGTTAGACCGACCCACGACCCTCTATTACAAGATGCAGGTGTATCGTGCCAGCGACAATCTCGGTCTGCCTGCATTACCTGTCTCTCAGGGTCAAAAGCCCCTGCTCGAAGCAGATCAGCAGGCGGCGATGGATCGTCTGCTAGAAAGGCTGCAAAGGCAGTCTTCTGGTGTCGATAGTTTTGTGCAGCTACTCTTGCAGGAGTTTCTCCGTGACTCCCCGGATCAGGATATGCTTTTCCTGATCGACTCCTATGAAGATGATTCCTTCGCGGTGTTGATGGATGTATTGGCTATGGCCGAGATCAGCGCCCATCAGATTCGCGGCATAGTGCTGGAGGATGGCCGTCGCCGACAGACCCTCAGCTCGCTTATTGAGATCCATAACGGCGAGCGCTGGAATATCTTTGATCCAGCCACCGCCAGTGCCGGATTGCCAGAAAATTTCTTTATCTGGCAGCGTGGTGATGGCTCTATCCTGAATGTTGTTGGCGGTCGCGATTCGAGCCTGGAGTTTGCCCTGGTGAGTAATCGCCTGCCGGCAAAAGCGGTGGTGGGTATGGAACAGCGCTCGGATAAATTCGCGCTCCTGGACTTTTCAATTTATACC
>JBMYPM010000221.1:0-2526 GCA_049600275.1 Porticoccaceae bacterium
CTCTTGCCGGCGCCGGGCATACCGATCAGAACAATGCTGTCTGCCGTATTAGTCATAATCTTTTCCCTAATTGATTCCGGTTTTGAAGCCGGCGAAAACCACTGGCAGATATTATGCCTTAAAAAGAGTGAATTGCCGCGCTAGCCTGTATAATCGGCGATCAGGTTTTTGGATAGCCAATAATATGCCACATTTTCAACGTATCGGATTACTTGGAAGCCTTGCGGTTCCTGAGGTTCGCGATTCCTTTAACAAGCTGGAAGCATTTCTGCTCGCCCAGGGCAGAGAGGTTATCTACGAGGAGCAGGCGGCGAAGCTGGTCGACTGGTCTGTTGATAAGGTGCTGCCTATCGAAGGCTTTTCCGGCGCTGTAGATCTGGCCATTGTTGTCGGTGGTGATGGCAGTATGCTCAGTGCCAGCCGCAAGATGGCGGAGAGTAATATTCCGCTGCTGGGTATTAACCGCGGCCGACTGGGATTTTTGACCGATATCTCCCCAGATGAAATTGCCGAGCGAGTATTGCCGGTCCTGGCTGGAGACTTTAAAAAAACCGATCGCTTTATTCTCGAGACTTCAATTACCCGCAATGGCAAGCTGATAGGCGAGGGCCTGGCGGTCAATGATATTGTCCTGCACCCGGGCCAGTCGGTAAGGATGATGGCTTTTGAGCTCTATGTGGATGGTGAGTTTGTCTACAGCCAGCGCTCCGACGGTTTAATTGTCGCCACGCCAACCGGCTCAACTGCCTATGCACTGTCTGCCGGTGGGCCGCTGCTCTGTCCAGAACTGGATGCCATGGTGGTGGTGCCATTAAATCCGCACACCCTTAACAGCAGGCCTATTGCCCTGCATGGCAATGCGCAGATTGAAATTCGTGTCAGTTCAAGAAATGAGCTGCATCCGCTGATTACCTGTGATGGTCACGATGACTACCAGACCGAGCCCGGTGATATTATCACTATCCGCAAGCATCCCCATGGCATTGTGTTGATTCATCCCCAGAACCATAATTTCTACAGTATCTGCCGCTCTAAACTCGGGTGGGGCAGTCGTCTGGACGGTAAGAAAAACAGCAATGACCAATAGCCTATCCCTGATTGCCCGATGGATAATCGCCGCCAGGTACCATCCGGCCACGGCAGTGTTGTTTATTGGCAGCTTCTTTGGCTGGTTTATTGGCAGTTTTCTCTACCCAGTTCCACAACCCTTTGTGTTTGGGGGTATTACCGGCCCGGAGAAATGGCGTTTGATAAGCCCAATTTTTGTTCACTTCGGATTGATGCACTTTGTCTTTAACGGTCTGTGGATGTGCCTGCTCGGCGCGCGTATTGAGCGACTGTCTGGCTCACTGCACCTGGTTCTTGTGGTGCTGCTCTGCGCCCTGGTCTCCAATATGAGCCAGTTTGTCTGGAGCAGCTCGGTCTACTTTGGGGGTATGTCCGGTGTTATTTATGGCCTGTTGGGCTATATCTGGATTCGCAACCTGCTGGCACCCCATCCCCTGATAACACTGCCGAAAGAGTTAATTCTGTTTATGATTGGCTGGCTATTTGTCTGTATGACCGGGGTTCTCGATGTGCTTCTGGGTGTGGGAATAGCCAATGCCGCCCATGCCTCCGGTCTGTTGATCGGTATGTTGCTGGGTCTCGTATTTGGTGCAGTGGCACAAATTGGCAAGAGGTTAAACTAAGTATGGATTTTCAACAGTTGCTCGACAGTATTACCCCTGAAATATACGAGCGCTTTAAGAAGGCCGTAGAGTTGGGTAAGTGGCCGGACACCCGTCCCCTTAGCGATGAGCAAAAGTCTCTCTGTATGCAGGCTATTATTGCTTATGAACTGAAACAATCTGTTCCCGAAGCCGAGCGCACCGGTTATGTGCCGCCAAAAGCAACCCCTTGCGATAGTGAGGATCACTCCCAGGATGAACAGCCTTTAAAGTGGCAGAGTTAGGCCGATGACTGAAATTTTAATACAGGCCTCTGGCCATCTTGAAAAGATGCGTACCCGGCTGGATAACAACGGTGCAGTTGACTATCAGCTGCCGCTGGACGAACAGCTAATTCCGCTCAATCAATTTATTGGCAAGCGCGTCAGTCTTGAACACCTGGGCGATATCCATTGTATTCACTGTGGTCGCCGCTCTAAAAAGAGCTTTAGCCAGGGCTACTGCTATCCCTGTTTTACCAAGTTACCCCAGTGTGACAGCTGTATTATGAGCCCCGAGAAGTGCCACTTTCACCACGGTACCTGCCGGGATGCGGAATGGGGTGAAAAGTACTGTTTTACCGATCATTTTGTCTATCTGGCCAATAGCTCCGGCGTCAAAGTGGGTATTACTCGCGGCAACCAGCTGCCGACTCGCTGGATTGATCAGGGTGCCACCCAGGGGCTGCCGATCTTTCGAGTGCAGACGCGCTATCAGGCGGGATTGATTGAAGATCGTCTGCGCGAGCATATTGCCGATAAAACCCACTGGCAGAGAATGCTGAAAGGCAATGCCGACTCAGTTGACCTGGCTGTCT